>JAODNL010000566.1 GCA_025465405.1 Pseudonocardiales bacterium
CACTTGAGAGCAACACCTCGTGTCCGGAGATATCGATGACGCAGCCTCGGTTGTTCACCTCGACGTTGCGCAGCCCGGCCAGCGTCGCTTCGCCGGCCATCCGACCGATCGTGTACTGCTCCATGACGCCCGGCTTGCGCAACGGCTCGCGCTTGGCGTCGCCGGTGGCATGCATCGGGCCGCCCATCGCCTGCAGTACGAGGCCGGTCGCCTCGTAGTCGCGGTAAGGGCCGGTCTGGCCGAATGCGGAGATGCGGGTGAGCACGAGGCGCGGATTCACGGCGAAGAGGTCGTCGGGCGTCAGTCGCAACCGCTCGAGCTGTCCAGGGCGGAAGGACTCGATCACCGCATCAGCAGTGGCGACAAGGTCGAAGATGGTCTCCCGTCCGGCGGCGCTCGCCAGATCGATCACGATCGAGCGCTTGTTCGTGTTCAGATGCAGGAATAGCGCGCTCGCCTCGCGATCGACGACGTCGTCGCGGAACGGCCCCCACCCTCGAGTGATGCTACCGACGCCGGGCCGCTCCACCTTGACGACGTCAGCGCCGAAGTCCGCGAACATCTTGGTCGCGTACTCACCGGCGACCCATCGCGAGAGGTCCACGACGCGCAATCCGGTCAACACCTGCTGATCGGTCATGTGCGAGGCCTCGCGCTCTTCTCGAGGCTGTCAGCGAGCCACCCGAGGGCAACGTCGGCCGAGCCGTTGCGGATCTCGGTCAGCTTGGCTCGTTCGGACCACAGGTGCAGATCGCTCTCGCGTAGAAAACCCATGCCGCCCATGAGCTGGTGACACTGCAGCGTCGTCGTCTTGTACGCCGAGCTGCAGTGCAGTTTCGCGATCGCCACCGCACGCGCGGCCGGCTCTGCGCGGCCGATACGCCAGGCTGCCCGCCATGCCGACAGCCGCGCCGCGTCGAGGCCGATCCGCAGGTCGGCGACGATGTGCTGTACAGCCTGGAACGACGCGATCGGACGGCCAAACTGTTCACGGTGCCTCGTGTAGGCCACGGTGTCGTCGAGGACCCGCGCCGAACCGCCGACCATCTCCATGCATTGGAGCGCGACGGCGATCTCGCCCAGCTGGTGCACCACATCGGCGGAAACGCCCTCGATCACCCGGTCGGATGGCACCCGGCAGTCATCCAGCTTGACATGCCCGAGCGGGTCACGACCCAGAGCATTCAGCGCTTGATGTCGAAGGCCGGGTGCGTCGGGCGGGATCATCGCCACGATCCACTGGTCGCTTCCGTCAACGGCCGCGCTGACGAGCACGAAGTCGACGTCGTGCGGATTCTCGACGAACCGCACGGTACCGTCGATCCGAACGCCGTCCCCGATGTGCTGCGCGGACAGCGTGGGCCGCACTGTCCGCATGTCGTCCGCCGACCAGAGTGCCGTGGTCGCCGTCGTCGCGCCGGCCATGACTCCGGTCAGCCATGTCCGCGCCTGCTCAGCGGGGGCGCACCGCTCGACGACCAGCCCCGCCAGCAATGTCGTGTAGACGACGGACGGGCACAGCGCCCGCCCACCCTGCTCGAACAGCACGCCGGTCTCGTAGCCAAGGGCACCGGCGCCGCCGAGTTCCGCGGAGAAAGGCAGCGCGAGCATGCCGGCGCCGGCCAGGGCACTGAGTGCGCGGGCCGCGACGCCGGTTCCGCGGTCGACGCGGCCGCGGTCGGTCGCGCAGGTGTCCCTGAAGAGCTTGCCCAGCGTCGCTTGCAGGTCGCGCTGCTCTGCGGTGCTCGCGACTCTCATCGGTCCCGCCGTGGCATCGCATAGCCACGCTGGCCGATCACGTCGCGCAGCACCTCGTTCGTTCCCGCACCGAATCGCATCAGCGGCGCGGCCCGGTACAGCTTCTGGAACGCGCCGGCCGCGGGAGCACTCGAGTCGTCCGGTGACAGGACGCCGCCCATCCCGAGCAGGGTCGTCGCGGTGTCGGCGATGCGCTGTCGCAGCTCGCTGGTGAAGATCTTCTCGACCGTAACCGTAATCGTCGGAATCTCGCCGTCGGCCAGCATCGAGGAGGCTTCGAGGCCCATCAACACAGCGACCTCGACGTCCGCGTCGAGGCGGGCGATGGCGCGGCGCACGTGATCGTCGTCGATCGGGCGATGACCCTGTGGCACTTCGCATCCGGCGACGTCGATGAGTTCGTCGACTGCCCGGCGCAGATCCCCCGCGTTGGTCAGCGCACCTCGCTCGAGATCGAGCGCGCCGGTGATGTACTGCCAGCCACGGTTGACCTCGCCGATCAGGTTGGTCTGCGGGACCCGCACATCGGTGAAGAATGTCTCGTTCGTCGTGAGGTCCGGCCACGTGACCAGTGGCCGGACGTCCACCCCGGCCTGGTCGATCGGCACGATGACGACGGAGATCCCTTTGTGCTTCGACGCGTGGGGATCGGTGCGCACGCACAGCCATTCATGAGTCGCGGTCTGAGCCAGGCTGTTCCAGATCTTCGATCCGTTGATGACCCACTCGGCACCGTCCAGCCGCGCGCTCGTACGCAGGCTCGCGAGGTCGGTGCCGGCGTCGGGCTCGGAGTACCCGACCGCTACCCGCATCTCGCCACGAGCGATCAGCGGCAGGAACTCTATCTTGTTGCGTTCCGTGCCGTGGCGCATGATCATCGGCGCGACGGAGGTGACGGTGAGGTCGAGCGTCGGCACCCGCCAGTACTCGAGCTCGCTGAGCATAATGTGCTGAAACACCGGCCCCATCTCGAGACCGCCGTACTGCTTTGGCCAGCTCAGGCCGAACCAGCCGCGTTCGCCCATGAGGCGCCGGAACTCGATCGTCGCGGGACCCGGCTGCTCCGATCCGTAGCGCGCGCGCTCGAGCAGCAACTCGTCGGTCACCGTCTCGCGCAGGAACTCGCGGATCTCCGCGAGCCAGCGGTGCTGAGCGGAATCGAGTTCGAAGTCCATCGCCTAATCCCCCGCGCCGATCGCCACGACGATCTCGCCGCGTACGTGCCCGGACTCGATCCGCCCGAGGGCCTGTGGCGCGTCCTCGAACGAGATGACCTCTAGCGCCGGCGGTCGGATGCTGCCATCGACGAGCGACCTGGCGAGCGCGATCATGTCGTCGCGCGCCTCGTCCCGTTTCACCGTCGCCGCGACGAACCGGCCGCCATGGGGACGCAGCTCCTCGTCGCGATACGGCTGCGCGGCGCCGAGCGTCACGACGCCGACGACGACTCCCCCGGCCGGAGCAACTCGCCGGCGTCCGGCACCCCGTCGACGTGAACGGTGTCGATCAGAACATGCACGCCGTCAGTCGCCCACGTGGAGTCCGGGCCTACGTTCTCGCGCAGCCGCATCACCAACGGCGCGAGGCCATTGAGCGCAACGCCCTGCGGGTCCCGGTAGTCGCCTTCGCAGTCGGGGGTGAACACCCGGCCGAGGTCGTCAAACCGCTTTTCGTCGATCGCGTCACAGTAGTCCAGGTACGCCCGCTGCACCGCGCGCTCGACGGCGAGGGTACTGACGAGGTCCATCGAAAGACTCCTGTCTCGGTCACGCTGACAGCTAGACTCTAGATGATTGTATTAAGATTACATGATTGTAGGGATTAGGCACAGAACCGTTTTGCCTGGGAGGGGAGCGCCGTGGACACCCAGCCGTTGGAGCCGGCCGCACAGAATTTCCTCGACGTGATGGCTCAGGTCTGCACGCCGGTCACGGTCGTCACCACGATTGCCGACGGGGTACCGCACGGCACGACGGTCAGCGCATTCATGTCGCTCCGGCCCCCGATGATCGCCGTCGCGCTCGACCTGACCAGCGATCTCCTGGTGAAGATCAGGCGCACTCCTCGCCGAAAGCAGACGAAGTGAATCAGCCCGACGTGGATGTCGTCGTAGTCGGAGCGGGAATCGCTGGTCTCTACGCCATCCACCGACTCCGCGGTGATGGCCTCACGGTGCGGTGCTTCGAGGCTGGTGACGACGTGGGCGGCACCTGGTACTGGAATCGCTATCCCGGCGCCCGCTGCGACGTGGAGAGCCTGGACTACTCCTTCTCGTTCTCCCCTGAACTCGAGCAGGACTGGAACTGGACCGAGCGGTATGCCACTCAGCCCGAGATCCTGCGGTATCTGCAGTACGTCGCCGATCGATTTCAGCTGCGGTCGGCGATCACCTTCGAGACTAAGGTCGAGGGGCTCAGCTTCGACGAAGCAAGTCTCCTGTGGAACGTTGGCACTTCTGGCGGGGAAGAGCTGCGGGCTCGTTTCGTCGTGCTGGCCACCGGGCCGCTGTCGGCGGCGAGCCTGCCGTTTCTGCCCGGCCAGGAGGGCTTCTCCGGGCGTATTTTCCACACCAGCTCCTGGCCGCACGAACCGGTCGATTTCAGCGGCCGCCGGGTCGCCGTGATCGGCACCGGTTCCAGCGGCATCCAGCTGATCCCGCGGGTCGCCGAGCAGGCCGAGGCGCTTCACGTGCTGCAACGCACCCCGAACTTCTCCGTCCCGGCACACAACTGGTTCTGGAAGGACGAGGACCTGGCCGACGCCAAGGCTGGTTACCGGGAAAGGCGAAAGCTGTCCTGGCAGTGCGCTGCCGGCACCCCGTACCCGACGACCGTGGTGAAGACTTTCGAGGTCGACGAGGCCGAGCGCGAACGGATCTATGAGCAGCGGTGGCAGGTCGGCGGGGCGCGCTTCCCCCGAGCCTTCGCGGATGTGATGGCCGATCGGACGGCGAACGCGCAGGTGGTCGCGTTCGTGCACGGCAAGATCAACGAGCTGGTCACCGATCCCAAAGTAGCCAATCGCCTGATGCCGCAGGGCTATCCGCTCGGTGCCAAGCGGATCTGCGTGGACACCGGCTACTACGCGAGCTTCAACCGTGACAACGTCACGCTGGTGGACCTGCCTCAGGACCCGATCGAGGCGATCGAACCCGACGGTATCCGTTTAGCCAGCGGGCTCGTCGAGGTTGACGACCTGGTGTTTGCGACCGGCTTCGATGCCATGACAGGGGCCATCTCACGAATGAACATCGAAGGCCGAGACGGCCGGCAGCTGAGTGACACCTGGTCGGCCGGCCCGCGAACCGTGCTCGGAGTTTCGGTTGCCGGGTACCCGAACCTGTTCATCGTCAATGGGCCGGGCAGTCCCTCGGTGCTGTCGAACATGGTGCTGACCTCAGAGCAGCAGGTCAATTGGATCGCCGACGCGCTCAAGTATCTCGGCGAGCACGACCTGGCGGGGCTGGAGGCAGAAGAGGCCGCACAGGAAGCCTGGGACGAGCACTGCAGTTCACTGGCCATCAACTCGCTGATGTTCGAGGCCGATTCCTGGTACGTCGGCGCGAACATCCCCGGCAAGCCACGGGTGCTGCTGCCCTACGTCGGAGGGTTGCCCAGGTACATGGAGCAGTGCGCGCTGGTCGCTGATGCCGGCTACCGCGGCTTCACCTCACTCCGAGGCACCTCTGAAGCCGCACGGACATCGAAGGATCAAGATGACTGACGCCCGCATCGCACTGGTGACCGGCGGTGCCAGGGGGCAGGGCCTGGCGAGCTCGACGATTCCGGGATTCTGCCGCTGCAGCTGGACATCACCGATGAGGCGCAATGGACCGATGGGCTGGCCAGGATCGAATCCCGGTTCGGTGGGCTGAACATCCTGGTCAACAATGCCGGCATCCTGGTTCGGGCCGCACTACACCTCGTCCAAGTGGGCGGCACGCGGGCTGAGCCTGACCGCGGCACGGGAGTTGGCCGCTCAGGGCATCCGCGTGAACTCCGTACTACCCCGGTCCCATCGCCACCCCGATGCACAGCCAGGCCACCATCGACCGGCTGGCGAGTGCCTCGTTGCTGGGCAGGGTCGGCGAAGCGGAGGACGTCGCCTCCGCTACCAACACGTCTCCGAGGCTCTACACCGTCAGGCGGCACAGGCCATCGCCGACGAGATCGCCCGCCACCGGCGTACCTCGTCGGAGCGACCACCGACCGCGCAGTCCGTAGCCCGCGTCAGTTCCAGAGCCCGCCGCGTACCTGCGGCGGGCTCTGTCTGTTGTGTCTGGCGACAATCCGCTGCTAGCGCACCTGCTAGCGCGGGCCTGCCTGGGGAGAATCCGAGGCGACTCTCTGCCCACATTTATCGGGCCTCCGTGCACAGTGACGGCTGACTTGACAGCGGTTTTCAAGACCGCCGCCATCGGCCACTAGACGAGCCCTCCTGGAAGCACGCCGAGGCGAGCCGTCCAGGCCCCGAAGCTACCGCACCGCCCCGTACCGGTCAGCCCTGCGCACGGTGATCACCGCGTGAAGCGGAGAACTCACAGGCGCTGACGGGGTTACGCGGGCTTCGCCGGTTATGTAGATTTTCGTTGGCGGGCGCAGAGAGGTAACCCCATCGTGGACGAAGAGACGAACGAGCAAAGCCAATCCCCCATTGCCTTCGAGAAGATGCGGGCCATGCTCGGACGCGCCTCGGAGCTGCATGCCGAGGAGCAGCGGCAGGTGGTCGACCTGATCGACGAGGTCCGCGCCCGGCTGACACCCATCGAGGGGATCGTCGCGGAGAGCAAGGGCCAACTGCTCAGCACGCACGACAACGTCACCTCGATCCAGGAACGTCTCGGCGCCCTGCCCGACCGGGCGGAGGTGAGCGTCATCGCCGAGCGGCTAGACGAGGCACTGAGCCGGATCGACGCCCAGGACGAGGCACTGCGGCAGGTCAGCTCCGTGCTGAGCGCACTGAGCGAGCGCATCGGCCGGCCCCTCGACGCGCTGGAGGCGCGGCTGGAGGGCGTAGCCGGACGCTTCGAGGGTGTCGCCGGCCGGCTGGACGGCGTCGACGACCGGCTGCAGCACCTGCATGGTCGGCTCGACGAACTGGACGGCACCGTCGGACGCGTGCAGGGCGCGGTGGACGCACTGCCGGCCACGCTCGACCTGCCCTCTGTACACCGGCGGTTCGACGAGCTCGCCGGCGTCGTTCACCAGCGCTTCGACGACGACCTCGGCCGGGTGCACGGCCGGTTCGACGAGCTGCTGGCCAGGCCCGCGGTCGACCCGACCGAGCGCCTCGACGCCCTGGCAGCCAAGCTCGAACAAGTCGTCGAGCGCGTCGAGTCCGTCGCCGGGCGGGTCCGGACCGTCGACGACAGTGTGCGCAACAACGCGGGCACGCTGTCCGGCTCGCTCGAGCAGGGCATCGACAAGATCCACGGCGCGCTGCACACCCGTCCCGACCGCGACGAACTCAACCGGGCCCTACGCAAGACCCAGCAGGAATCCGAGCGCCGGATCACGCAGCAGCTCGACGGCGTGCTCGCCGACTTCGCCGAGCTCATGATCAGCCAGAACCTGGGGGCGAAGCCCCCGGCCAAGGCCAGCCCGCGCAAGCCCGCGAAGAAGGCCCCCGACGGCGAGGAGAAGCCCGCGGAGTAACGAGCTATACCAGGCCCCAGAACGGGCCGCTGAGGCCGACGTCGCCGAAATACGTCGCGGCCGCGGTCGGCTCGCGGCGGCGATAGCCACGCTCCAGCCGGCCGGCGTACCACCCGCGCGCCAAGCGCCACAGTGTTGCGAGATCCATGACGTACCCCCGGTCCTCACTGGCCCGCTGCAGCCAGTCGGACACGCAGGACTCGCGGCAGAAGATGCGCTGGTTGCCGCACGATCGCACGACGTCGTCCCAGATGCGCGCGACCGGCGTGAGGAAATGCGCCACCTCGTCGCCCGCGGGCGGCTCGTCGCGCGAGACGACCCACGCCAGCGCCGCAGCGCACCCCGGGCACGTCGTCGCCACCAGCACGGACGGTTCCTCGGGCAGCAGGTGCGGTACCGCGAACGAGTCCCAGGCACAGCCACCCCACCACAGCGTCGCCGTCCCCATCACCGAGAAGCCCAGCGGGATCGACGAGAACGGGTGCGCCATCACGAGTGCGCCGGCGTCGTCCAGCACGATGTCGCGGTGGGCGTGCAGATCCTGCAGCGCGATGCGGATGTCCTGCGGCACAAGGCCGGTGGCGTTCGCGAGCTCGGCGTTGCTTGCCGCACCTCCCGTGCGACGGAAGTGGTCATAGACGGCAAGGCGCACGTCCTCGGTCTGCTCCGCGCCGAGCACCGTGCTCATTCCAGCAGATGCTTGCGCAGGGCCGCCGCGTCGTCGTCGGTCCAGCCGTGCGCGCGCAGCCAGCCAGGCGCACCGCCGTAGGACTCGTCCAGCGCGTCGAGCAGCCGCTCCATGGTCACCGTCCGCGGGCGGTGCCGATCGATCGGCTCGCCGGCCAGATCGTCGGCGTACGTACGGGACGCGCGCAGCCGCGCGAAGATCGCCTCGATGCGATCGGCACTGAGTCCGTAGTCCTCCACGATCGCCTCACGTGACACGCCGACCTCCGCCAGTGCGAGCGCGACGACGACGCCGGTGCGATCCTTGCCCGCCGCACAGTGCACGATCGTCGCGCCGTCGGTGCCGGCGATCAGCCGGAGCGCGGCGATCACCGAATCGGCGCGGTCGTCCAGGTAACGCAGGTAGATGCCCGACGCGCCCCGATGCGAAGCGTCCTCGCCGAGGTCGGTGCCCCGGTTCTGCCACGGCAGGACGACCGGCGCGTCGTCGTCCAACGCGGCGACGTCGGTGTTCTGGCCGGACTCGGGGAACAGCGAGAAGTTGCGGACGGCGACGAGCGCCTCATGGGTCATCGGGCCGGGGCCCTCCAGCGCGACCTCCACCTCGGTCCGCAGATCGGCGACGGTCCGCACCCCGTGCTTGTCGACGAGCGCTCGGACGTCGGCTGCGGAGAGTCCCTGCAGGTTGTCCGATCGGATCAGCCGGTCATGCTGGGTAACCCGCCCGTCTGCCGTCGGCAGGCCGCCGAGGTCACGCGCGTTCGCGGCGCCGTCCAGGTCGATCCATCGCGATGCCGTCACGCGTCGACCTTATCGAGCCGCCCACCATCCCGTTCGGGGCGACGATTGCCGGCGACCGCCCCGCTTCGTTCGTCACCCCGTCCGCCGCCGTCTGCGCCCCCGTTGGGACTGCGGCGGTCAGAATGCTGCTTCGGGGACGTCCATGAGCGCGTTGTCGATGCTCTCGGCGACCTGGCGACGAGCCGCGAGCTCCGGCAGCACCGTCAGGGCGAAGAACCTCGCGACGGCCGGCTTGCCCTCGTAAAACGCCCGATCGGCCGCCGACAGTCCGTTGTCGTCGAGACGACGCAGCGCCACCGCGGCCTGCCGCAGCAGCAGGTAGCCGACCATCAGGTCACCGGCGGACAGCAGCAGCCGGGTCGTGTTCTGGCCGACCTTGTAGACGTTGCGGACGTCCTCCTGGCCGCTCATCAGCTGGCCGAACATCGCAGCGACGATGCCGCCGAAGTCCTCGAGCGCCTTCTGCACGGCCGCGCGCTCCTCCTTGAGCCGGCCCTCATCGGCAATCGACTCGAGAAACTCCGTGATCTCGCTCGAGAGCGCGCCGAGCGCCACGCCCTTGTTCCGCACGATCTTGCGGAAGAAGAAGTCCTGCCCCTGGATCGCCGTGGTGCCTTCGTACAGGGTGTCGATCTTGGCGTCGCGGATGTACTGCTCGAGCGGGTAGTCCTGGAGGTAGCCGGAGCCGCCGAACGTCTGCAGCGCCTGGGCAAGCTGGTCGTAGGAGCGCTCTGAGCCGGCGCCCTTGACGACCGGCAGCAGCAGGTCGTTGATCGCCTCGGCCAGCGTGACGTCCGTCCCGTCGTGATCACCGATGATGATCTTGTCCTGGAAGGATGCGGTGTAGAGGACGAGGGCGCGCATACCTTCGGCGTAGGCCTTGTTCAGCATCAGGCTGCGGCGCACGTCCGGGTGGTTGATGATCGTCACGCGCGGAGCGGTCTTGTCCGAGGCCCTGGTCAGGTCGGCCGACTGCACTCGGGTCTTCGCGAACTCCAGCGCGTTGAGGTACCCGGTAGACAACGTCGCGATGGCCTTGGTGCCCACCATCATCCGGGCGTGCTCGATCACCTGGAACATCTGGGCAATGCCGTCGTGCACGTCGCCGACCAACCAGCCGACAGCCGGCTGCCCGGGGTTCTCGCCGAAGCGCAATTCGCAGGTGGTCGAGGCCTTGAGGCCCATCTTGTGCTCGACGTTGGTGACGTAGACGCCGTTGCGCTCGCCGAGCTCGCCGGTCTCGGCGTCGAAGTGGAACTTCGGCACGACGAACAGCGACAGGCCCTTCGTGCCCGGCCCGTGGCCCTCGGGACGAGCCAGCACCAGGTGCACGATGTTCTCGCTCAGGTCGTGCTCGGCCGAGGTGATGAAGCGCTTGACACCCTCGATGTGCCAGGTGCCGTCCGCCTGCTCGACGGCCTTGGTGCGGCCGGACCCGACGTCAGATCCGGCGTCGGGCTCCGTGAGCACCATGGTGGCGCCCCACCCGCGGTCGATCATCAGCTGGGCGATCTTCTTCTGCGTCTCGTTGCCGTTCTCGTACACGATCGCGGCGAACGGCGCGCCGGCCATGTACATGTGCAGGGCGGGATTCGCACCGAGGATCTGCTCCGCGACGGACCACACGATCGTGCGCGGGACCAGCTGGCCACCCAACTCCGGCGCCGTCTCGAGCCGCCACCACTCGCTGTCGTGCAGCGTCTTGAAGGACTTCTTGAACGACTCGGGCAGCGTGACCGAGCTGGTCTTGGGATCGAAGACCGGCGGGTTGCGATCCGCGTCGGCGAACGACTCGGCCAGCGGGCCTTCGGCCAGCTTCGCGGCCTCGTGCAGGATGCCGCGTGCGGTGTCCTCGTCCAGATCCTGGTACGGAGCGGTCCCCAATACCTGGTCGGTGCCGAAGACCTCGAAGAGGTTGAACTCGATGTCGCGGACGTTGCTCTTGAAGTGGCCCATGGCCGACGCTCCCGATCTAGTGCGCTTGGTTACTCACCAGTAACATCAGGATATTACCGGTTGGTAACCGGCGCAACCACGGGCGCGCGGAGTGGCTCAGAGCACTCGCAGGCGGACCGTCTCCGGCAGCGCCCGCAACTGCTCGAGCATCTCGGCCGTGAGGGTCGCGCCGACGTCGGTAACCACGTAACCGAGGTCAGCGCGGGTACCGAGCAGCTGGGCCTCGACGTTGACCTTGTGCTCGGCGAGCACGCCGTTGATCGTGGCCATGACGCCCGGGACGTTGTGATGGATCAGGATGAACCGGCTCGTCTCGGGCGTCTGTGGCAATGCGAGGCCGGGCAGGTTCACGCTCATCGACGTCGCGCCGTCGAGCACGAAGTCGCGGAACTTGCTGGCAACGAAGCGCCCGATGTCCTGCTGCGCCTCCTCCGTCGAGCCGCCGATGTGTGGCGTGAGGATGACGTTCGGCAGGCCTCTCAGCTCGGAGACGAATTCGTCACCGCGGCCCTTCGGCTCGACCGGGAACACATCCACCGCGGCCCCCGCGATGTGGCCCGTCTCGATGTGCCGCCGCAATGCGGCGTAGTCGACGACGAACCCACGAGACAGATTCAGGAACAGCGCGCCGCGACGCATCTGGGCGAACTCGGCCGCACCGAACAGGCTGTCGTTGGACGCGCGGCCGTCGACATGCAGCGTGACGACGTCGGCCTCGGCTAGCAGCTCGGTCATCGAGATGCATCGGCGCGCGTTGCCGAGCGCGAGCCGGTCAGCCGTGTCGTAGAACAGCACCTTCATGCCGAGGTTCTCGGCAAGAACGGACAGCTGCGTGCCGATGTTGCCGTACCCGACGATGCCCAGGGTCCGTCCGCGCACCTCGTGCGCGCCGTCAGCGGACTTGTCCCACATCCCGGCATGCATCAGCGCATTTTTCTCGGTGAGCCGCCGCGTCATCGCGATGATCTCGGCAATCGCCAGCTCCACGACCGAGCGGGTGTTTGAGAACGGCGCGTTGAACACGGTGATGCCGCGCTCAGACGCGCCCCCCAGGTCGATCTGGTTGGTGCCGATGCAGAACGCACCGATCGAGACGAGGTTCGGGGCCGCGTCGAGCACGCGCTGGGTGACGTGAGTCTTTGAGCGCAGGCCGAGCAGTTCGACGTCGCCGACGCGCTGGACCAGCTCGTCCTCGTCCAGGGCCCGCGGCAGCGACTCGACGGCGAAACCGGCCGAGCGGAGGATGTCCTCGGCGACCGGGTGGATCTGTTCCAGCAGGAGGACACGAACCGGCGTCTCGGTCACGGGCAGCCTTCAGATCGGCGGAACAACTGGATACCGCCAAGTCTAAAGTGCCCCCGCCCGGCATTTCGCCGGACGGGGGCCGAGGTAACCGGACGTGCTCAGAACGTCCGCGAGCGCGTGTGGCTGCTGCGACCGGACACCGCGCGGTAGACCAGCAGCACGATGACCGCGCCGATGACCGAACCGATGATGCCCGAGGGCTGCAGCGCGCCCTGGTTCGCGTCCTTGTGGAACAGGGCGTAACCGAGGAAACCGCCGACGAAGGAGCCGACGATACGGCGCGTTTCGTGTAGGTGTCGAAGAACGCTTTGGTCCCGTCGTAGTACATGTTCGGTTCGGGCAGCCAGGTATTGAAATTGACGACGCCGTTGAGCAGCGAACCCAAATTCTGCATCACAGGGCCGAATTGCAGACCGACCATGCCGCCGCCGAAAATCTTGACGCTGTCCGCGATCCCGATCTCATTCACGGCGCGCAAAATTCCGGTCGAATCCGGTGGATAGGACGCGATATAGACGATGTCAGGCTTCGCGGCGTTGAG
>JAODNL010000572.1 GCA_025465405.1 Pseudonocardiales bacterium
CCGCCGGCGCGCTCGGCATACTCGGCATCCGGATGAGCCGCCGCGCGGGGCCGTCAGCCCGCGAGCGCGACGATGCGCCGGGCATGGCCGATCATCGCGGCGTCGACCATCCGCCCGTCGGGCAGGACGACCACGCCCCGCCCGGCGGCCACGCCGTCGTCGAAGGCCGCGATCAGCGCCGCGGCATCGGCCGCCTCCGCCGCGCTGGGACGGAAGGCCGCGTCGATCACCGGTAGCTGAGTCGGGTGGATCGCCGCGCGCCCGACGAAGCCGAGGGCCCGGCCGATCCGGCACGACTCGGCCAAGCCGTCAAGATCATGCACATGCGCGTACACCGACATCGCCGGCGGCGGCCGGCCGGCGGCCCGCGCGGCCACGACGACCCGCGATCGGCTCCACGCCAGGGCTGCGTCGCCGCTCGCGCCGAGATCGCTGGCCAGGTCGGCCTCGCCGAGCGCGATCGACTCGACCCGCTCGTGCGCGGACGCGATCTCGAACGCCGCCTCGATCCCACGGGCCGTCTCGAGCAGGCAGCTCACCAGCATCGACACGGGCAGGCTGTCCAGCACAGCCGTCACCTCGGCGGCCGACTCGACCTTCGGCAGCCGCACCGATCGCAATGCCGGCCGATCCACCAGTGCCGCGAGGTCGGCGGCGTGCCACTGCGTTCCCGCCGCGTTCACGCGTACCTCGACGCTGCCCGTACGGGCACTCGCGACCCAGTCGCGGACCGCGGCGCGTGCCTCGTCCTTCCGGGCCGGGGCGACGGCGTCCTCCAGGTCGAGGATGACGACGTCGGCGCCGGACGCCGCTGCCTTGTCGAAGCGGTCCGGACGGTCGCCCGGCACGTACAGCCAGGTGAGCGGCGTCGCGATCACACCGCACCCGCCGCGCGCAGCCGGTCGATCTCCTGGGACGTACAGCCGAGTTCCGTGAGCACCGCGTCAGTGTCGGCGCCGTGCGGGCGGCCCGTCCAGCGGATCGCGCCCGGTGTCTCGGACAGGCGGAACAACACGTTCTGCATCGCGACGCGACCGAGCTCGTCATCGGCGACCGACGCCACCGTGCCCAGTGCCCCGAACTGCGGGTCAGCCATGATCCCGGCCGCGTCGTACACCGGCCCGACCGCGGCCTGGGCAGTGTCGAATGCCTTGCTCACGTCGTCGGCGTCGCGCGCGGCGATCCACCCCCCCACCGCCGCGTCGAGCTCGTCGGCGTGCGCGGCGCGGCCGTGCCCCGTTGCGAACCACGGCTGGTCGATCAGCTCGCCGCGCCCGACCAGCCGCAGGACCCGCTCCGCGACGCTCTGCGAGCTCGTCGACACCGCGAGCCACACGCCGTCGCGGCTGCGATAGACGTTGCGGGGTGCGTTGTTCGCCGACCGGTTCCCCAGCCGTGGCTGGATCTCGCCGAGCTGGTCGTAGACCGTCAACTGCCCGCCGATCATCGCCAGCATCGCCTCGATGATCGCCATGTCGATCACTTGGCCGCGGCCGGTACGGTCTCGATCACGCAGCGCGGTCATCACCGCGAAGGCGGTCGCCAGTGCGGTGACGCCGTCGGCCAGCCCGAACGGCGGCAGCGTCGGCGGCCCGCCCGGCTCTCCCGTGACGGCGGCGAAACCGCTCATCGCCTCGGCCAGCGAGCCGAAGCCGGGCCGGTGCGCGTACGGGCCGAACTGGCCGAACGCCGTAACGCGCGCGATGACGAGGCCGGGGTTGCGCTCCATCAGCCGCTGCGGCGCGAGGTTCCAGCGCTCGAGCGTGCCGGGGCGGAAGTTCTCGATCAGGACGTCGGACCGAGCCGCGAGCTCGAGCAGCAGGCGCTGCCCATCCGGCGTGGACAGGTCCATCGTCGCCGCCCGCTTGTTCCGGCCGATCGACTTCCACCACAGCCCGACGCCGTCCTTCGCCGGGCCATGATGACGGGCCGCGTCCGGACGGGACGGATGCTCGACCTTGACGACCGCCGCACCGAAGTCCGCCAGGTGCGTCGCCGCGAGCGGTCCGGCGAACAGCGTCGCCGTCTCGATTACCCTGATGCCGTCGAGAGGTCCCATCACAGATCCACCACGCACCTGAAGCCGACGCACTCCGACCGGTCGAGCCCGCCACCCGGCAACACCAATTTGAGCTCCCAGTCCGGCTCCTGCACTCCGCCCTCGACGTACCAGTCCGAACCGCGCGAGCGAAGACGCCTACTGGGCGGCGCGGTACTCCCGGAGCAGGCCGCGGCTGATGATCGTCTTCTGGATCTCCGACGTTCCCTCGCCGATGAGCAGGAACGGCGCCTCGCGCATGAGCCGCTCGATCTCGTACTCCTTCGAGTAGCCGTAGCCACCGTGAATGCGGAACGACTCCTGGGTGATCTCGGCGCAGTACTCCGACGCGAGCAGCTTGGCCATGCCGGCCTCGACGTCGTTGCGCTCACCGGCATCCTTGAGGCGGGCGGCATTCACCATGAGCAAGTGCGAGGCCTCGACCTTCGTGGCCATCTCGGCCAGCTTGAAGGCGATTGCCTGGTGATCGGCGATCTGCTTGCCGAACGTCTTGCGCTGCTGCGCGTAGGCAACCGCGAGCTCGAAAGCCCGGATCGAAATACCGCAGGCACGGGCAGCGACGTTGACGCGGCCGACTTCGACGCCGTCCATCATCTGGTAGAAACCACGACCGCGGCCCTGCTCGCCACCGAGCACGGAATCGGCCGGCACGCGCACGCCGTCGAGCACCATCTCGGTGGTCTCGACGCCCTTGTAACCCATCTTCTCGATCTTGCCGGGGATGGTGAGTCCGGGCCGCGTCTCGCCGAAGCCGGGCTCCTTCTCGATGAGGAACGTCGTCATGTTCTTGTAGACCGAGTCC
>JAODNL010000581.1 GCA_025465405.1 Pseudonocardiales bacterium
CATCGTCTTGCGCGCGAACGGCAACGCGCGGTGCTTGAGCAGGTAATAGGCGCCGATAGCGGCGATGAACCAGGAGGACGAGATCAGCACGGCGAGCGCCATGTGCGGAAGGCGCCAGTCGAAGGCCGGATTGAAGATCACGTGGTACCAGCTGGTGGGCTGGAACTGCCCGTTGACCTCCTTGTACCCGGCCGGTGTCTGCATCCACGAGTTCGCCGCCAGGATCCACGTCGTCGAGAGCAACGCGCCCACGGCCACCAGGCACGCGGAGACCATCGTCACCTTGCGGCTGACCCGTCCCTCGCCGTAGAGCAGGATCCCGATGAAGCCCGCCTCGAGGAAGAACGCCGTGAGTGCCTCGAGGCAGATGATCGGGCCGAGAACCGGCCCGACGGCCCGGGAGTAGCCACCCCAGTTGAGCCCCAACTCGAACGTGAGGACGATGCCGGCCACGATCCCGAGGGCGAATCCGGCGGCGAAGATCTTGCGCCAGAAGCGGAACATCTGCAGGTAGATCGGGTTGTCGGTCTTGCAATAGCACGCATAGCAGATGACGAGGAAGATCGCGAGCCCCACGGACAGCGCCGGGAACGTCATGTGGAAGGCGGCGGTGGTCGCGAACTGTAAGCGCGACAGATCCAGAAAGGTCGTCGATGCCATCGGATATCTCCTGACCGTCCGGACGCCTAGTTCGCGCTGTTCGCGCCGGTGACCGCTCGGAGCCGCGCCGTCACGGTGGTCGAATCCATCCGTTGAGCATCGCGGCGACGGCGAGTCATGTCTTTGCGGCCACCGTCAAAACCGCACCCCGGCTACCAGGAACTGTGCGGCACCTGCTAGCTGGCGCAACCGTGTCCGCTCGGGTGGATCCTGGGTCGCCCATCCGCCCATCCGCCTGTCCGCGCGTCTCGGACCCGGCCGAATTCATCGAGACACACGAACGACCTCACCCCGTGCGCGCGAGGCGCTCGTGGCCGAAGGGCGCTCGAACGCCTCAGCGAGAGCGGCCGTCGAGGATCCGACGGATCTCGGCGGCTGACAGGTCCGACTTCGCCAGGAAGCCGGTCGCCGGGCTCTCGGCAATGAGATCCGCGAGGTCGCACTCCGCATGGGTCGAGATCAGGATCGCCGGCCCCCGACCCTGGTCGACGAGCTGCTGGGCAGCGTCGAAGCCGCACTCCCGGCCAAGCATGATGTCGACGAGTACGACGTCAGGTCGAAGCTCGCCGGCCTGATGCAGCGCCTCCGACGTCGTCGAGGCCACGCCCACGACGCTCAGACCCTGCCGCTCCAGGAGTACCCGGGCAGCGTCGAGAAACGAGGCGTTGTCATCCACGATGAGGACACGCAACGGCACACAACCAGCCTGGCAAGCAGCGCGCCGCGCTGCATTGCAGCTAGCCGGTATTCATGAGGTCGGTGCGCGTGGATCTCGGCGGCCGGTTCGGAAGCCACACCGCCGTCCTCGAGCTGTCTGGCCGATCGGTCGGCATCGGGGTGCGGCGCGCCCAGGACGCCGATCGGGGCGGTGCGGTGACTGAGGCCGATGGCAACAGGCTCATGCCGGCATTCACCTCGGCGTATCTGGCTGCGGGGACGAGAAGTTCGGCTCCCGGGGACGCGACGCAGTCGAGGGGTGTACCTCGGCCGGGCCGAGCACCCGGTGAAGCTCATTGCGGGACCTGATACCGAGCTTCATGAAGACCTTGCGCAGGTGGTATTCGACAGTGCGCGGACTGAGATACAGCTTCGCAGCGATCTCAGGGTTGGAATATCCGTCCAGCGCGAACTGCGAGATCTGCGCCTCTTGAGACGTCAACTGCGTGCGTGGCTCGACGGTTTGCTTGTGGAGGCGCTCACCGCTCGCGAGGAGCTCGCGCTCCGTGCGGTCGGCGAAGGCCTGGGCACCCATGGTTGTGAACATGTGCAACGCGATGTGGAGGTGCTGTCGGGCCTCCACTCGCCGGGCCTCCCGGCGGAGCCACTCGCCATAGAGCAGGTGGGCTCGCGCGAGCGCCGTGGTGACTGAGCAGCGTCCTAGCCGTTCGATGGCGGTTCGGTACAGCTGGTCCGCGGCTTGCGATTCACTCAACAGGGCCCGGGACCGGGCCTCGATCCCGAGCGCCCAGTCGGTTCCGCTGAACCTGGTTCTCGCATCGAGGCGCGCAAGCGCAACCTGGCCGATCTCCCGCTCTCCGCAGCGGACGGCAGCCTCGATCAGCTCGGCCAAGGCCCGGTCCGAGGCGCCTAACTGCCCGTGCTCGGCTGCCTGCTGCGCGGCCGTCAAGGCGTCCCGGTAGTTGCCAAGGCTGTTCTGCAGCACGGCCGTCATTTCCTCGGCGAAGGCGATCACGCGCCCCTCGCCTCGTAACGTCGCGTGCTCGATGGTTACCTCGATGAGCCGGGCGGTCTCGGCTTCCGCGCCGCGGAAGGCGGCCAGCATCAGCGATGCGCACGGCACGGCGGCGGTGACCGGATGGGACGGGACCGTGCACGCCTGCTCGATCAAGTCGGCCGCGGCTGTGAAGTCGCCGGCGTAAACCGATAACTGGGCGAGAGCGGAGAGCGACCGTCGCAGCGCTCGCATCGCCCCGTTGCGAAGGGCAAGTTCCTTTTGCCGGCCGGCAAGCGCGCGGGCCGTTGCGTCGTCCCACAGATCCGAAGCCAGGCCGGCGCCGAGTGCAAGCCATCGAGGTTCCGACTCGAGCTCGAGCATGCGCAGCGCTTGCTTGAGCACGGGCATTGCGATTGTGTGCCGATCGCTGAAGAGCGCCGCCAAGCCGTCGAGGAGCAGGTCGACCGCCCGAGCGGGTTGGGGAGGTGGGGGCGCAGCCCCGGCCGCCGAGGCAACCTGGGCTAGCCCAGGGGTGCTGTGTATGTGGCCGGCCTGGATCGCCGCTTCGAGCGCGGCCAGATAGGTTTCGCGAGACAGGCCGGCGTCGAGTGGGCTCAGGCGCCTCGCCGCACTCAATAGCAGGGCGGGAGCATCACTTCCTCCACGTTGGGCAACGACGATTCGAACCAACAGCTGTTCCAGCCGGGCACCTTCCCGCGTCTCGAGCAGTTTCGGTTCGGCCTTGACCAACAGTTCCAGTGCCTCATCGGTTGCGCCGGCGGCGAGCTTGGCTCGCCCGGCCGCAAACATGCGCTCGCTGCGGCGGACCGGGTCGGGGGTCAGGGCCGCGGCTCGGTCCAAGAGGGCAGCGGCCGCGATCAATCCACCTTTTGCCTGTGCCGAGCCGGCCGCACCATCCAGTTCCGCGGCGACGGCTTCGTCGGGAGCCGACGCCGCTTCGCCCCGATGCCAGGCGCGTCGGTCCGGATCCATCTCGGCATCAGTGGCTTGCGCCAATGCTCGATGTACGCGGCGCCGTTCGTCCGGCGACGCCGCGCGGTAGACCGCGGAGCGCATGGCAGGGTGACGGAACCCGACGAGGGCTCCGAATCGCAGCAGACCGGCTGCATCGGCACAGTCGGCCGCCGTCGCGGGGATACCGAGCACGTCGGCTGCCCGCCAGAGAAGGCGGGGTCGGCCGAGGGGCTCGGCCGCCGCGACGAGAAGCAAGAGCCGAGTGTCGTCCGGAAGCGGTTCCAGCCGGCGGCGAAAGGATTCCTCCATTGCTGTCGGCAACGGGATGGCGCTCGGTGCCCCAAAGCCACCTGCGATCGCCACCGGACTGAGCAGGCGCAAGGTGTCGGCGACGGCAACGGGATTGCCTTGCGTCTCGGACACGATCCGGGCGCGCACGTCGTCGTCGAATGGTCCGGGGAATGCCCTGTCGACGAGTGAACGTGCCTCGGCGACGGATAGGCCCTCGACCGCGACCTCGGGCAGCCCGACCAGCTCTTCGCGCCGCTCACGGGCTGCGAAGACCAGGCCCACCGGCAGGGCGTCCAGCCGGCGGGCGACGAACGCGAGCGCCCTCGCCGACGGCCCGTCGAGCCACTGCGCATCATCGACCAGGCAGACCAGCGGCCGTTGGTCAGCTGCCCCTGCGAGCAGGCTGCGCACAGCCAGACCGACCAAAAGGCCATCTGGCCCGCCAGCCGTGGTCAGGCCGAGCGCGGACCTGAGCGCGTCAGCCTGCGGGTCTGGCAACCGCTCCAGGCCGTCCCACATCTGCTCGGACAACCGGTGGATCGCGGCGAAGGCGAGCTCGCTCTCGGTCGCGACGCCTCCGAGATCAACGACACGACACCCGGTAGCGAGGTCGAGCGACTTTCCGAGCAGCGTGGTCTTTCCGGCTCCGGCCTCTCCCAGGACAACCAGCGATCCGCCTTGCCCAAAGCGCACCCGCCCGATCAGTTGCTCCAGCTCGACGCAATTCCGCCTGAGCATCATGGTTGTGTTCGACGTTGCATGCGCGGCGACTTCTCGCGCATTGGGATACTTTCGGACGTTTCGGGCTGCACGCTTTCCACCATCGCTTCTGTGCGTGCTCACGTCCTCGCGGCCAGCGGCCAACCCCGCTTCCAGCCAGCAGGAATCAAGGAACCCCGCTCGCTCCCGGCCCCGCTTGGTGCCGTCGGTGGGCCAGATCTGAATCGTTAGGCGTCGTTGGGGTTCAGCGCACGGAAGGCGAGTCCTGCGGCTGCGCCTCCCGCGAGGCAACCGACCAGGTAGATCCAGATGTTCGCCCAGGCGAACAACCCCATGAGCGACCCGCCGAAGGCCACCGCGGGGTTGAACGCGCCGCCGCTGACGCCGCCGACAGCGACCGCGCCGACGAGGACGGTGAAACCGATCGCCAGGCCGTAGAAGGAGTTGTTGGGGTGGTCCTTGCTCGTGGCCACATTGAGCACGACATAGGACAGCACGAATGTGAAGATGAATTCCGCGAGCAACGCGGCGAACAGGAGGCGACCGGTGAATGCCGTCGCGTGCCGCGCGGGCGGGTTGATGACGAACACCGCGAGGCCGGCTGCGACGCCTGCCCCCGCCAGTTGCGCGACCCAGTACGGGACGAGGTCGCGCCCGCTGAGACGGCCGCGCACGAATGCGGCAAGACTGACGGCTGGGTTGTAGTGCCCGCCGGAGATGTGACCGCCCGCGTAGACCCCGACCATCAGGCTGGCGCCGATCGCGAGCGGCGCGAGTGTGGACTTGCTCAACACCGCGCACCCGACGGTGAACACCAGAATAAACGCGCCGATGAACTCGGTGGCGTACTTGCGCCCGCTGCTGGGGCCCGGTGCCGGTGCGGCGGGCTGCACGGGAGCGGTCGTACTCCGCTGGCTCCCGTTGCGGTCCGCGGTTCTGGTTTCGATATCAGTCATGGTTTTCTCCTCACGTGGGGTGTGCTCCCACGCTTTCAACGGACGCCCACTGATCGCATCAGCGAACACGCGAGTGCGACCCCCGAGGGGCACACCCCAGTCGGGCTCGCGAGTCCGGATAGCAGGTACGCGAGCGTCACCGCTGACGGGAGCGCCGCATTGACGTTGGCGGTGGGGGTAGGTCCATGTCGACGCAGCGCTCCGGCTAGCCGGTAGCGCGGTTTCCAGCCTTCGGGTAGCGAGAACGACCACTGGCCGTGACGACAGGGTGCGGTTCGCATCGAGACTCTGGACGGATGAGAGCAGAGTCCTCGACAGTAGGCGTGATCGGGCAACAGGGCACGCTCGATCCCTTCGCTGAGGCCGGTTTGTTGCGAGATCTGCCGCGCCCGTCGCAGGTGTTCTCCAACCTGACGCCGAACTGGTACGCGTCCATCATGGGTACCGGCATCGTCGCGGTCGCGGCGGGGTCATTGCCGTGGCAGCCGCGTGGATTGCACGTCGGCGCGCTCGTGGTCTGGGCGCTGGCCGCCGTCCTGCTCGTCGCCCTCACCGCGGCGACCTGCATCCATTGGGTGCGTGAGCCCGATGCGGCGCGACGCGACGTCCTCAACCCGGTGATGGCGCATTTCTTCGGCGCTCCGCCGATGGCCTTACTCACGGTCGGAGCCGGCACGATCCTGCTCGGCCGCGATGTCGTGGGCCTGCGGGCTGCCGTCGACATCGATTGGGTGTTGTGGTTCGGCGGCACCGTGACCGGCTTGGCCACTGCCGCGGTGGTGCCGTTCTTCACCTTCACCCGCCACGTCGTCAAACCTGACAGCGCGTTCGGCGGTTGGCTGATGCCGGTCGTGCCGCCGATGGTGTCGGCATCCACCGGCGCCCTGCTCGTCCCGTACGCGCCGGCCGGACAGGCCCGGCTTGCGTTACTACTGTCCTGCTACGCGATGTTCGGGTTGTCGCTGATCGCCTCGATCGTGATCATCACCCTCATCTGGTATCGCCTTGCCGTGTACAAGGTCGGCGACGCGACGATGGTGCCAACCTTGTGGATCGTGCTAGGGCCGCTGGGGCAGTCGATCGCCGCCGCGAACCTGCTCGGCGGCGTCGCCCATCTGGCGCTGCCCGCCCCGTACTCGACGGCGCTGCAGGCCTTCGGCGTCGTTTACGGCGTGCCGGTATGGGGCTTCGCCGTGCTCTGGGGGGCAATTGCGGGCGCCATCACGGTGCGCACCGCCCGCGAACACCTGCCGTTCTCGCTGACGTGGTGGTCGTTCACCTTCCCCGTCGGCACCTGCGTCCTGGGCACCTCCGAACTCGCCCTGCACACTGGATCGAACCTCTTCCATGTGGCCGCTGTGCTGTTCTATGTCGGCCTCGTCGCCGCCTGGACCACCGTCGCGCTCCGCACCGCGCGAGGCAGCCTGCGCGGAACGCTGTTTCGCACGGGTAGATGAGTGACGATGGCGCCGTCGGACACGTTTCACATATGGACACTGGCCGTTGCTAGGTCTGTACTGGTCGTGTCCCTGCGTTTAACCGAGCGCCGAAGGCCTTGACTCGTCGGATCCCGACGGTCGCGTTCTCGGATAGGAGACCTCGGCGCCGCGGGCTGGGTGGGAAGGAGCCCTCGTGCCTCGACTCTTCGGTTCGCCCTCCCTCGCCGCCAGTGGCGACGGGCGCCTGGAACTCTTCGTGTTCGACATCGGCGGCGGCCTGTGGCACATCTGGCAGACCGCGTGGAGCAATGGCTGGTCAGGTTGGGCGCAGCACGGGGGTCCGTGGCTCGAGCCGACTTGGCCCGCGTCGGCTGCGCCTAGTGGAGACGGTCGATTGGAAGTCTTCGTCGCCGCGAACGGTGTGTGGCACAACTGGCAAACGGCGTGGAGCAACGGCTGGTCAGACTGGCACGACTTTCCGCCACCCCCACCTGCAGGGCCCGAGTTCGGCTTCTATGTTCCTGGCGTCTCAGCAGGGGCGGACGGCCGGCTCGCGGCGTTTGTCGCCAACGGCGCTCTGTGGAGGCTGCAACAGACGGCGTGGAGCAACGGCTGGTCGGACTGGCAGCCCCACGGCTCGCCACCGGGCGCGTTTGTTGTCGGGCCGGTCGCCGCCGGCGTCAGCGGCGATGGTCGGATCGAAGTGTTCGTGATCGATCAGCGGGGCCGCTTGTGGAATATCCGCCAAACGTCGGCCAACGGCGCCTTCTCGGTCTGGAACGACTTCGGCACACCAGGCGTCGCGCTCGACGATCGACCCGGTCTGGCCCGTAGTGCC
>JAODNL010000594.1 GCA_025465405.1 Pseudonocardiales bacterium
TGTTCATCCTCGGCGGCCAGTACATGCTGGTGTACTCGCAGTCGATCTTGCTCGGGATCCTCTCCCCGGCGGCATTCGGGCTCGCCATCGTCTTCACGTTATTCGAGGCGTTCGTGCAGGTCGTGCAGGCCTACATCTTCACGATCCTCACCGCCTCCTACATCGGCGCCGTGCTCGCCGACGACCACTAGGTCGCCCCGCCCCACGAACTGACGGGTCCGCGGGACGTACCGCGGACCGGACGAAAGGAAAGTGCAATGGTCACCGGTAGCCTGAACGTCATCGGGTACGGCCTCTCCGCCATCGGCCCGGGTATCGGCGTCGGCATCGTCTTCGCCGCGTTCATCAACGGCGTCGCCCGCCAGCCGGAGGCCCGCGGCCAGCTGCAGGGCATCGCGTTCATCGGGTTCGCGCTGTCCGAGGCACTGGCCATCCTGGGTCTCGTGCTTGCGTTCACCCTCTAGTCACACGCTGAGCGCCCGCAAGGCGAGGAGATGCACCCATGAACAACGTGATGGCGGCGGAGGCGATCAACCCGCTCGTCCCTCATCCGGTCGAGATCATCGTCGGCCTGATCGCTTTCTTCCTGCTCTTCCTGGTCCTGCGGCGCACAGCCTTCCCGCAGTTCGAGCGGGTCTTCGCCGAGCGGACGGACAAGATCGAGGGCGGGCTGAAGCGGGCCGAGGAGGCCCAGCAGCGCGCCGAGGAGCTGAAGCGGCAGTACGAGGAGCAGCTCGCCGGGCTGCGGGCCGAAGCGGCCCGTATTCGCGACGACGCGCGCGCCGAGGGCCAGCAGATCAAGGCCGAGCTGCGGGCCCAGGCCGAGGAGGAGGCCGCACGCATCCGCCAGCGGGGCGAGGAGCAGATCCGCGCGCAGCGGGAGCAGGTCGTGCGCCAGCTCCGCGCCGAGATCGGCGGGCTGGCCGTGCAGCTGGCCGAACGCATCATCGGCGCCTCGCTGGCCGACGAGGCACGCCGCTCGTCCACTGTCGATGCCTTCCTCTCCGAACTCGACGGTCTCGCGGAGCGCCGTGAGACCACCCCGGCGGGCGGGGCGAGCTGATGGTCGGCGTCCTGCAGGCGGCCAGCCGCGAGTCGTTGGCCGGTGCCATCACCCGGCTGAACGCCTACGTGGACAGCGCCGACGCCAGTGCGCTGGCCCGCGTGGGCGACGACCTGTTCGCGTTCGCGCGGCTCCTCACCGAGGAGAAGGTGCTGCGACGCGTTCTCGCCGACCCGTCGACGCCGGAGTCGGCTCGCGTACGTCTGGCCGAGCAGTTGCTCGGCGAGAAGCTGTCGGAGCCCGCGCTGGAGCTCGTGAAGGTGCTGGTGAGCTCCCGCTGGTCGCGGACTCTCGACCTGATCGATGCTGCGGAGACGCTCGCGCGTCATGCCACGCTCGCCGTGGCCGAGAAGGACGGCACTCTCGACGACATCGAGGACGAGCTGTTCCGGTTCGCCCGGATCCTCGCCCGTGAGCCCGAGCTGAACGCCCTGCTCTCCGACACGAACACGCCTGCCGAGGGTCGGATCCGCCTGCTGGACCGGATCATCGGCGACCGGGTCTCCCCGGTCACCGCCGCGCTGCTGCGTCAGACCGTGCGTCTGCCCCGCAGCAGGCACCTGGATGTCGTGGCCGAAGAGCTGGCGGAGCTGGCGGCGGCGCGCCGGGACCGGTCGGTCGCGCGGGTCACCGCACCGGTCGCGCTCACCCAGGTCCAGGAGCAGAAGCTCACCGACTCGTTGAGCCGGCTCTACGGGCGGTCGATCTCCCTGCAGATCGACCTGGACGAGGGCCTGCTGGGCGGACTGGTCGTGCAGGTGGGCAGCGAGGTCATCGACGGCAGCGTTGCGGGCAAGCTCGCGGCCGCGCGTCGTGCCCTGCCGCGCTGACCACCGGCCCAGAGACGTTTATCCGACCGAAAAGAAGGAACAGACGACAGCCATGACAGAGCTGACGATCTCCTCCGAGGAGATCCGGAGTGCGATCTCCAGCTACGTCTCCTCGCTGGAGACGGAGACCTCCCGCGAAGAGGTGGGACACGTCTCCGATACCGGCGACGGCATCGCCCACGTCGAGGGCCTGCCCTCGGCGATGACCAACGAACTCCTCGAGTTCCCCGGTGGCGTGCTGGGTGTCGCCCTGAACCTGGATGCGCACGAGATCGGCACGGTGATCCTGGGCGATTACGCCCACATCGAGGAGGGTCAGCCGGTCAAGCGCACCGGCAACATCCTCTCGGTGCCGGTCGGCGACGCCTTCCTCGGCCGCGTCGTCGACTCCCTGGCGAACCCGATCGACGGGCTCGGCGACATCGAGGCCGAGGCGCAGCGCGAGCTCGAGCTACAGGCCCCGTCCGTGATGCAGCGCCAGGGCGTCAGCGAGCCGCTGCAGACCGGCATCAAGGCCATCGACGCCATGACGCCGATCGGTCGCGGTCAGCGCCAGCTGATCATCGGCGACCGCAAGACCGGCAAGACCGCCGTCTGCGTCGACACGATCATCAACCAGAAGCAGAACTGGGCCACCGGCGACCCGAAGCAGCAGGTGCGCTGCATCTACGTGGCGATCGGGCAGAAGGGCTCCACGATCGCCGGGATCCGGCAGTCGCTGGAGGACGCCGGCGCCCTGGAGTACACGACGATCGTCGCATCCCCGGCCAACGACCCGGCCGGCTACAAGTGGATCGCCCCCTACACCGGCTCGGCCATCGGCCAGCACTGGATGTACCAGGGCAAGCACGTTCTCATCGTCTTCGACGACCTGTCCAAGCAGGCCGAGGCCTACCGCGCGATCTCGCTGCTGCTCCGCCGCCCGCCGGGCCGCGAGGCCTACCCCGGCGACGTCTTCTACTTGCACTCGCGGCTGCTGGAGCGCTGCGCGAAGCTCTCCGACGACCTGGGCGCCGGATCGATGACGGGCCTGCCGATCATCGAGACCAAGGCCAACGACGTGTCGGCCTACATACCCACCAACGTCATCTCGATCACCGACGGTCAGGTGTTCCTGGAGTCGGACCTGTTCAACCAGGGCGTCCGGCCGGCGATCAACGTCGGTATCTCGGTCTCCCGCGTGGGTGGCTCGGCCCAGATCCGGGCGATGCGGTCGGTGGCCGGCTCGCTCCGGCTCGACCTCTCGCAGTACCGCGAGCTGGAGGCGTTCGCCGCGTTCGGCTCCGACCTGGACGCCGCGTCCGCGGCGGCGTTGGGCCGTGGCGCCCGCCTCGTGGAGCTGCTCAAGCAGCCGCAGTACCGGCCGCAGCCCATCGAGGAGCAGGTCGTCTCGATCTTCCTCGGCACGCGCGGGTTCCTCGACTCGGTGCCGGTGGCGGACATCCGTCGCTTCGAGTCGGAGTTCCTCGACCACGTGCGGCGCCACCACGAGGGGATCCTCGCGGAGATCCGCGACACCGGGAAGCTGTCCGACGAGCTCGCCGAGCGCATCGCCGAGGTCGTGAAGGAGTTCAAGGAGAGCTTCACGGCGTCGGACGGCTCGTCGGTGGCACCGAAGGAGGCCGAGGCCGAGGCGCTCGACGAGGACGAGGTCGACCACGAGAAGGTTAAGGTCAACAAGCCCGCGCCCTCCGGCAGCTCCTCAGAGTAGGCGAGAAGACAATGGCGGCACAGATTCGCGTGCTGCGGCGGCGGATCCGGTCGACGCAGTCCATCAAGAAGATCACTCGCGCCATGGAGCTGATCGCGACCTCCCGGATCGCGAAGGCTCGGGCCCGGGTGGAGGAGGCCAAGCCCTACGCCGAGCAGATGACGGCGGTCCTCACCGAGCTGGCCAACAACTCGGCGCTGGACCACCCGCTGCTGGTCGAGCGGGAGAACCCCACCCGGGCCGCGGTGCTCGTCGTCACCAGCGACCGAGGCCAGGCCGGTGGCTACAACGCCAACGTGCTCAAGGAGGCGGAGCAGCTGCAGTCGCTGCTGCGCGAGCAGGGCAAGGAGCCGGTGCTCTACGTCATCGGCCGCAAGGGTGTGAACTACTTCCGGTTCCGCCGCCGCAAGGTCGAGGCGTCCTGGACGGGATTCTCCGAGCAGCCGAGCTACGCCGACGCTGCGGAGGTGGCCCGCACGCTCGTCGCGGCGTTCATGGCCGGCGCGGGTGATGCCGACAGGGAGCAGGGAGCCGAGGGCACCGACGGTGCCGACGGCGAACCCGGCACGGACGACGTGCAGGCGGTCGACGAGCTGCATCTCGTGTACACGCAGTTCAAGAACATGGTCACCCAGGTGCCGCAGGCGCGGCGGATGGCGCCCATGGAGGTCGAGTACGCGGGCAGCGAGACCGAGCGGCTCACCGAGGGTGAGGCCGTCGGCCGTGCCGCGGAGGACACCGCGGCGCAGGCCGCGTCGGACGTCCGCCCGCTGTACGAGTTCGAGCCCGACCCCGACACGCTGTTCGATGCGCTGCTGCCCAAGTACGTCGCGGCGCGGCTGTTCGCGGCGCTGCTCGAGTCGGCGGCGTCGGAGTCGGCCGCTCGCCAGCGGGCCATGAAGGCCGCGACGGACAACGCCAACGAACTTATCCGTACCCTGACACTGGAGGCCAACCAGGCCCGTCAGGCTCAGATCACCCAGGAGATCAGTGAGATCGTCGGTGGCGCCGACGCTCTCGTGAGCGCAGGAAGTGAGAACTGATGACCGCCACCGCTGATACCAGCACCCCATCCGCTCCGACTCAGGCCAGGACCGGGCGGGTCGTGAGGGTCACCGGCCCGGTCGTCGACGTCGAGTTCCCGCGCCACGAGGTACCGGAGCTCTACTCCGCGCTCACCGTCGAGGTCTCGGTCGGTGAGCTCGACAGGACGCTGACCCTGGAGATCGCCCAGCATCTCGGCGACAACCTGGTGCGCACCATCTCCATGCAGCCCACCGACGGCCTCGTCCGCGGCCAGGAGGTCACCGACCTCGGCCGGCCGATCTCGGTGCCGGTGGGCGACCAGGTCAAGGGGCACGTGTTCAACGC
>JAODNL010000612.1 GCA_025465405.1 Pseudonocardiales bacterium
ACTGTTGATCGAGCCGACCGCGGGCGGTGGTGGCGCGTTGGCCTCCGACGCCACGTCCCTGGGCGCGTACCTCGACGTCCTCGGACGCGACGAGCGGATCGGTGTCTGCCTCGACACGTGCCACATGCACGCCGCGGGCCACGACCTGTCGACGGGCGCGGGATTCGCGGCGGCCCTTCGGACTTACGGTCGGGCCGCGGGCCGCGGACGGATCGGGCTCGTGCACGTCAATGACAGCCGTGACCCGGCCGGCTCACGCCGGGATCGGCATGCCTCGATCGGTACCGGCACGATCGGGCCCGACGCCTTCCGTGCGCTGTTCACCTCGACCGCCACCCGCGGCGTGCCGCTCGTCGTCGAGACCGCCGAAGCCGATCACGCCGCCGACATTGCAACCTTGAAGGCTCTCCGCGACGCCCCTGACGTCCGCGGGTGACCTCCGCGGGTGACCTCCGCCGGTGACCTCCGCCGGTGACCTCCGCTGGTGACGCTCGCCGATGACCAGCGTTGCCCCGCGAGGATCATCATGCGAACGTGCGGCCCGAGCAACGCGATTGCATGATGATCAGCACGGCATCGGGGTGGCCAGACGATCATCATGCGAACGTGCGGCCCGAGCAACGCGATCGCATGATTGTCGCGTCGAACGGTCCGTTCGAATTGCAATCCACAGCCGCTCGACATGCGGCTCCGCGGGCCACGTCGTCTCGGCACGCTCGACGGATGCCCACCACCGTCACACTCACCGACACCCGGCTCGTCACCACGTGGACGCAGTTGCGGCGGCGCGGCTATTCGGTTGCCCGAATCCGCGCGCAACTCGATTCGGGCCGATGGCGGCGCTGGGGATACGCCGTCGTCCTGCACAACGGCCCGCTGACCCAGCGGCAGGGCTGGCTCGTCGCCCGGGCACACGCGGGACCGTCGGCTGTGCTCACGGCGTTTACCGCGGCCCGGTTCTTCGGTCTGCGCGGATGGGAGCGGCACGAGGTGCACGTGCTCGCGCCGCGCGGCGCACGGCGCGTCGCGGGCTGCCCGATTCCACTCACCGTGCATCGCGTGCTGCACTGGGAGTCGGTGCGAATGCAGCGTCGACGGCCCGTTCAGGCCTGCGCGGACGCGCTGCTCGTCGCCGCCGGGACGTTTACCGCGCCTCGGCCGGCCTGTGGCATTCTCGCCGCGGCCGTGCAGCAGCGAATCGCCACGGCCAGGGCCCTCTCCGAAGCCCTCCACCGCAGCCCGCGCCTTCGCCACCGTCGCCTCCTGATCTGCGCGGTCGCCGACATCGCACAGGGATCAGAGGCGCTCAGCGCGATCGACTTCGTACGCCTGTGTCGCCGTTACGACCTTCCTGAACCGATTCGTCAGGCGGTTCGGATCGAACGCTTCGGCCGGCGCCGGTATCTCGACGGCTCGTGGCGGCGTTTCGACGGGCGCCTGGTTGTCGTGGAGGTGGACGGTGCATTGCACCTCGCCCCGCAGCGCTGGTGGGACGACCAGCTTCGCCAGAACGAGCTCGCGCTCGCCGACGCGTTGGTGCTGCGCTTTCCCAGCGTCGTAGTACGGACCGAGCCGGCCGTCGTCGCGGAGCAGTTGCGCCGCGCGCTGCAGCCTTGACGGATCATCATGCGATCGTGCGGTCCGACCCGCACGATCGCATGATGAAGCTGCGGGCGGGTCGCTGGATAGGCTGCTGCGCATGGTCATCGTGATGGCGCCGAGCGCATCGGACACCGACGTGTCGAACGTCGTCACCCACATCGAGGCGCACGGTGGTCAGGCGTTCGTCAGCCGCGGCGTCATGCGCACGATCGTCGGGGTCGTCGGCACCGAGGACGTGCTGGAGACCCTCGACGCCGACGGCCTGCCCGGTGTCGCCGAGACGATGCGGATCACCGCGCCGTACAAGCTGGTGTCTGCGCAGAACCACGCGCGCCGCACCACGGTGCGCGTCGGTGGTGTGCCGATCGGCCCGGACACGTTCACGTTCATCGCCGGTCCGTGCGCGGTCGAGACGCCCGAGCAGACCGTCGAGGCGGCGCGGATGGCCAAGCGCGCCGGTGCGACGCTCCTGCGCGGCGGGGCCTACAAGCCGCGCACATCGCCGTACGCCTTCCAGGGCCTCGGTGTCGACGGGCTGCGCATCCTGGCCGAGGTACGCGACGAGGTGCAACTGCCCGTCGTCACGGAGGTCACCGACGCGAACGACGTCGACGTCGTGTCGCAGTACGCGGACATGCTGCAGATCGGCACGCGCAACATGCAGAACTTCGCACTGCTGCAGGCGGTCGGCGCGGCCGGCAAGCCGGTGATGCTCAAGCGCGGGCTGACCGCCACCTACGAGGAATGGCTCATGGCTGCCGAGTACATCGCCCAGCGCGGCAACCTCGACATCGTGCTGTGCGAGCGTGGCATCCGCTCGTTCGAGCCGTCCATCCGCAACCTGCTCGACGTGTCGGCCGTGGCCATGGTGCAGCGGCTGTCGCACCTGCCGGTCATCGTCGATCCCTCGCACGCGGCCGGACGGCGCGATCTGGTTGTACCGCTGGCCCGCGCCGGCATCGCGGCCGGCGCCGACGGCGTGATGGTCGACGTACACCCGCATCCGGAGACGGCCCTGTGCGACGGCGCGCAGGCACTGTTCGGTGAGGCCCTGGACGAACTGGCGCGCGCGGTCACCACCATCCCGCCGTTGCTCGGCCGCACGTCGGCGGCGCACCTCGCGGGCTAGCGCACGAGCGGCCGGAGCACGTCGATCGCGCGGTCGACCGCGTCGTCGTCGACGTCGAGGTGCGTCACCAGCCGGAGGAATCGCGGCCCGAGCGCCGAGACCAGCACGCCCTCCTCGCGCGCCTTGGCCGCCA
>JAODNL010000624.1 GCA_025465405.1 Pseudonocardiales bacterium
CTCAACGACCGATTCTGCCTGCGTCTGCGGCCGTTCGAACACACGTCGGCGAACCTGGCTCGCTGCTTGGAGTTGGTGTCCCACCGCGACTCCCTGTCGCCGGTCCTGCTGCGCTTCGAGTCCGGCCTGGTCAGCAAGACGGAGGTGCGCCGAGAGCTTGCGGCGCCGCATGGGGCCCCGAAGGCCGGCGCCACCTGGATCCCGTCCGCCGATCGCGATGCGGTCAAGGAGTTACTGCACGACCAATGGTTCGACCCGAAACTTCGGGAGCTACGGGATCGGGCGCAACGCCTGTACGAGACGTTCTCCGCGGCTGGGTGAAGGAGGAGCAATGGATGCCGGCCTGGTGGCCCCGCACGGCGGCCGACTCGTCAACCTGGTCGTCGATCCCGGCCGGGCGACCGAACTGAGGCGGCTCTCGGCTGCCTGGCCCAGCTGGCCGCTCACCCGCCGTCAACTCTGCGATCTCGAGTTGCTGGCCTGCGGCGGCTTCTCGCCCCTGCGCGGCTTCCTCGACCAGCGGGATTACCTCTCAGTATGCGAATCGATGCGGCTCGCGGACGGCACTCTGTGGCCCGTTCCCGTCACGCTCGACGTTCCCGACGATGTGCTGAGCCAGGCCAAGGCCGGCGTGCTTGCGCTGCGTGACCCGGAGGGCGTGCTGTCGGCCGTATTACGGATCGAGGAGGTGTGGCAGCCGGATCTGCGCGCGGAAGCGGAACTCGTGTTCGGTACGACGGACGCGGCGCACCCGGGCGTCCTGCACCTGATGCGCGAGACGGAACGCAACTACGTCAGCGGTCGATTGCACGTGCTGGAAAGCCCCGCGCACGCGGACTTCCGCAACCTGCGGCTCACGCCCGGGCAAGTACGAGTTGAGTTCAGTCGGCGTGGCTGGGAGCGGATCGTGGCGTTCCAAACTCGCAATCCGATGCACCGCGCGCACCAAGAGCTGACGCTGCGCGCCGCCCGCGTCGCCGGGGCGAGTGTTCTCATTCATCCGGTCGTCGGGGTGGGCAAGCCCGGAGATCTGGACAGCTATACCCGGGTCCGGTGCTACCAGGCGATCCTGCCGACCTATCCGGACGACACCGCCATGCTCTCGCTGCTGCCGCTCGCGATGCGAATGGCTGGTCCGCGCGAAGCCGTATGGCACGCGATCATCCGCAAGAACTACGGCGCCACGCACTTCATCGTCGGCCGCGACCACGCCGGTCCCGGGAAGGACTCGAGCGGTCAGCAGTTCTACCGGCCCTACGATGCGCATGCCTTGCTGCGCCGTTACGTCGGCGAGATCGGCGTTGAAGTCCTCGCGTTCAAGCGCCTGGCCTATCTGCCCGATCACGATCGGTACGTGCCGGCGGATCGCGCCCCGGCGGGCAAGCGGGCATGGTCGATCTCCGGCACCGAGTTACGTGAGCGCATCGCATGCGGTGCCCTGCTACCGAGCTGGTTCACGCATCCAGATGTCGCAGCGCAACTTCGACGCAGCTACCCGCCTCGTTCCGAGCAGGGCTTCACCGTCTTCTTCACCGGTCTGTCCGGCGCCGGCAAGTCGACCATCGCCAACATCCTCGAGGCGACGTTACGCGAGCGCCGCGACCGCCCGGTCACCGTGCTGGACGGCGACCTGGTGCGGCAGTACCTGTCCAGCGGGGCCGGCTTCACCCGGACCGAGCGCGATGCCAACGTGCGCCGGATCGGGTTCGTCGCCGCCGAGGTCACCAAGCACGGGGGCATCGCCATCTGCGCGGCGATAGCCCCCTACGACCAACCCCGTCGCGAGGTGCGGCAGCTGGTCGAGCCGGTCGGGGGCTTCGTGCTCGTACACGTCGCCACGACGCTCGACGAGTGCGAGCGACGTGATCGCAAAGGGCTCTACGCCAAGGCACGGGGCGGATTGCTCCCGCACTTCACCGGCGTCTCGGATCCCTATGAGGAGCCGGCGGACGCCGATCTGCGGCTGGACACGAATGACATGTCAGCCGATCAGGCGGCGCAACGGATCATCGAGCATCTCCAGACGCTCGGCTATCTCGACGCGCCCTCCGATGCGACGCAGTCGATGGACGGCGGCCGGCACATCGAGTCGGCATCCCTGCGAGCGGCAACCGGCACAGCGCTCTGATGTCTGCGGGCGGGTGAGCTCCGGGACGCTCCCCGCCTCCGCGGGAGTGGGGCCCGGGCCTCCACTGTCGCCGATTGCCGGCCGAACCGGCTTCGGAACGACAGTCGTGCAGAGGCATGTCGGCGGGCGGCCATCGGGGGGAGCAGCCTGCCCAGACCGGCACCCCCAGTTCACGTGCGAAGGCCCGGGCGTCAACGACCCGAAGTCAGCTGACCTCGAGACTGGGCCATTTTCCGTTCGGCGCCCCCCACTGGTGACGCGGTATCGCGCTCAAACGCTATTGGCCGAACGGCGCTGATGGATCGTCTTGCTGCATTAGGCGCACTACGCAGTAAGTACGAAGTCCCACCGAGGATCACCAGCCGAGCGCCTGTTTGTGCTCGGCCGGCGCACCGACCAGGCCGAAGCGGATCGCCAACGACGCGGCCTCGAGCCGGGAGTGCACGCCGAGTTTGGTCAGCACGGCCTGGACGTGGCTGCGCACCGTGGTACGCGACACGCCAAGCCGCCGTGCCATCGCGGCGGTGTCCAGCCCCTCGGCGAGTAGCTCGA
>JAODNL010000625.1 GCA_025465405.1 Pseudonocardiales bacterium
TCAGCAAGCGAACTGTCAGCGGCTGACGTTACGGTCTGGGACCTGGCTCCAACTGTGCTGGCTGAGGTGCTCGGCGATCTACTCCCGCCCAGAGTAGCGCGTGCTTACCGTCGCTTCCGATATGGCCCAGCCGCTTTTAAGGTCGACTTCGCTGTCGAGGGCGGAGTCCCGTGGACCGCCGAACCCGCCCGGCGAGCGGGAACGGTTCATCTCGGGGGCAACGCCGCCGAGGTGGCCGCGACAGCGCGCGCTGTCAATAGGGGCCAAATACCGGAACGGCCTTTCGTGCTCGTTGGCCAACAGTACCTGGCCGACCCGCAGCGCTCAGTGGGCACCGTACACCCGATATGGACCTATGCTCATATCCCGAATGGTTGGATCGGTGACGCAAAGCAACGTATCATAGGGCAAATCGAGCGGTTTGCGCCCGGCTTCCGGGATCGAATCGTGGGAAGCGCAAGTTTCGGAAGTGTGGATTTCGCTGAGTGGGACCCGAACTTTGTGGGCGGAAACATTCTAACCGGCGCGAAGGACTCCAAGCAGTTGCTCTTTGGGCCTAGACTGACGGTTCGCCCATATGACGTGGGGCTTGCTGGGCACTTTCTGTGCTCTGCCGCGACGCCACCAGGACCAGGTGCACACGGCATGTGTGGCGCTAATGCGGCTTGGCGTGCGCTGGATTACCTCCGGCACATGTGAGACCGGACCGGTGGCCACCGCCCTGGGGCTGGGGTCCGGTGTCGCGTCCACCGTCGCTGGAGCGAGGGGGTGGACGCCGGAGGACGTCGCCGGCGCGGCGGTCGACGGCACCGCGACCGGGCGGCCGACGAGGCCGTGGGCGGCGAGGAAGACCGCGACGCCGCGACGGTGAACGCTGCCGGCCTCGTTAGCCACGCCTGCTCGGCTGAGCATGCTGACCTCGCCCGGCCGTGACCTCGCGGGGGCCCGGCCCCGCTCCTGCGTCGGCCACTTCCCAACGAGCGAGGGCCGCACCCGGCATCCGGGTGCGGCCCTCGAAAGCCAAGCGGTGGGCGATCGCCCACCAGGCTGTGTCCGAGGGGCGACACGCTACATACGCACACGCGTCCCGACCATCAGAAGATGACCTGGCGGAGCCAGGAAGTTTCGCTCTCCCCGCCGCGGGTCAGACGGCGGCGGTGCCGATGAGTCCCTTGCGGGTGACCAGCCCGACGAGCTCCGACTCCGAGAACCCGTCCGTGCCCGTGGGGCGGCGGGGTACCACCATGTATCGCGACTCGGCGCTGGCGTCCCACACGCTGATCCGGGTATCCGCGGGCAGTTTGAGTCCGAACTCGTGCAGCACGCCGCGCGGGTCGCGGACGACCCGGGAGCGATACGCCTCGCTCTTGTACCAGGACGGGGAGGGGCCGAGCAGGGCGATCGGATAGCAGGAGCACAGCGTGCAGACGACGACGTTGTGTTCCTGCTCGTTGTTGGCCACCACCTTGAGTCGCTGCTCCTGCAGGCCACCGGCCATCGAAAGCCCGACCTCGCGGATGGTCGCGTTGGCGTCGGCGAGCAGCCGGTCGTGGAAACCGGCGTCCAGCCACGCGCGGACGACGATCCGTGCTCCGTTGATGGGTGAGCCGCCGGCCAGGAACTCGTCGATCCGGCGGTCGATCTCGCCGTCGTCGAGCAGTCCGCGCTGCTCTAGCAGGGCCTCGACGTGCCGGACGCGCCCGGCGATGGCCGCGCTGCCATGGTCGCCGCTCATGCAGTCATCTCTCGCTCGTGGTCGGCAGCCGGCTCCAGGTAGTCCTCCCAGAGTTCCACCGTGACGCTGTGCGTCCCGTCGCCGAAGAGATCGGCTGCGGCGAACCTGACGTGGTAGACGGCCTGTTCCCGGCCCGAGCGGCCCCGGGCTCGGTCGTCGGCGAGGGGGTGGTGTCCGGCGACCTCGACGACCTCGCCGACGACGCCGCGGGTGTACCGCGGGAGCCGGGTATGCCACTCCGGGTCGCGGCTGCTCGTGCGCACCCGGTCGCCCGGCGCGAAGCGGTCAGTCATCAGCCAGATCGCTGGGTGCAACCGGGTCGGCCGCCGTCGGCAGACCTTCCTGTCCCGCCAATTCCGCCGCCGTCGCCACGCCCTTCGCGGCGAGAAGTGTGGTGATCGCGGCGAACCACCGCTCGTAGTACGACGCCGCGAGATAATCGGCCGGCGGCATCCGCTCGATCGCGTCGCGGAACTCGTCGAGGTTGTACACGCCTCGCCGGATCAAGGCGGCGTTGAGCGCGAGAACGTGCGCCTCCCAGTCGGCATGGAAGGGCGGCTCGTCGGGCTCCTCCAGCACGGCCGGGAACCCGACCATGCCCCCGACATCGTTGATCCGGCTCACGCAGTGTTCCTACCCCGTCGGACGCCATGCGGCCAGGGTGCCCGCCGGCGGACAACGAGATGACAACCGGGATGGTCGGGTCACCGCAGGCCGTCGCCTCCCTTCGCCGAGAAGGGCCCGTCGTGCGAATCCGCCGTTCCGGGCGTGACCCACTACCCCGATGGCGCCGTGGGGCGGAGCAGAAGAGCGATCACCGTGAGCGCCGTGTCCGTCGCCGGAGAGTCCCCTCCCAGCAGGTGCCGGTACATGAAGGCATCCGCGACGCGGAGGATGGCCTCGGCGAGAACGTCGGGCGCCAGGTCGACGACCAGTCGCCCGGCCCCCACCTCCTCTTCGATCATGGTCGTGATCATGCGGATCGCGCGGGCCTCGATGGCCCCGGGCGCGGTCGCCAACCGGACGAACAATTTCGGATCCCGCGCCGTCAGCGCTTTGAGCGGCGCCGAGGCCAGGACGTCGTCCATGAACTCGCCGATGACTCCTAGCACTCGGTGCGCGCCGGTGCCGTGGCTGCGCGTCGCGGCTCGGCGGAAGGTGCGCTCGGTCTGCTCGGCCAGGACAGCGGCCAGCACGTCGTCGTGGCCGCCTGCCCATCGATAGAGGGTGGCGCGGCTGATTCCCAGTCGAGCCGCCATGTCGGACATGTCGACCCGCTCACCGCGCAGGTACTGCTCGGTCGCCGCCGCAAGCACCAGGGCTCGCTGGCCGGCCCGTGAGTCGGTCGATTCGGCCACAGAACCACCTCTCCGATGTGTCGCCGCGAACACCTTGCCAGGACGTCGCGCGGGCTGAGACAGTTCGGCATCCTGTCTCATTCTCGATGAGGAGAGCTGTCTTGACCATGGTTTCCGTGAACGGCACCGAGCTCTACGTCCACGACGTCGGACCGCGCGACGCCCCCGCTCTCGTCTTCTGCCATTCACTGTTCTTCGACGCCGACATGTTCGCCGCCCAGGTCGAGCGCTTCTCCGGTGAGTACCGGGTGGTCACCTACGACAACCGGGGTCAGGGGCGGAGCGCCGCAGCACCGCTCGAGCAGTTGGACATGGACACGATGGCCGACGACGCCGCCGCCCTCATCGAGACGCTGGGCCTCGCACCCTGCCACTTCCTCGGCAACTCGATGGGCGGCTTCGTGGCCCTGCGTTTGGCCGCTCGGCGTCCCGAGCTGCTCCGGTCGGCCGTCGTCCTGGGGTCCTCTGGTGACGAGGAGGGCAAGAAGGCGGAGTTCGGTCCGCTCGTCGAGCACATGCAGCAGCACGGCACGGGCGACGTCATCGACACGCTGATGTACATCATGTTCGGCGATACCAGCCTGGCGGATCGTCCGGAGCTGACCGGGCCGTGGCGCGAATACATGCTGAAGCTCGATCGGTCCATCGGCGATGCTGCCCACGGGGTCGTCTATCGAACCGCCGTACGGGAGGAGCTCGCCGGTACGTCGGTGCCGGTGCTCGCCATCGCCGGCGCGGAGGACCACGCCTACGAGGTTCCGCTGTCGGAGGCGATCGCCACCACCGCGCCGAACGGCCGCTGCGTCGTCGTCGAGGGGACCGGCCACTCCGTCGCACTCGAGGTGGCCGACGAGGTCAACCGGATCCTCTCCGAGCACTTCGCGAGCGTGGAATCCGGAGCCGGCACCCCCGCCTGAGTGGCACCGGGGCCGGAGGTGGCCCGGGATGTCGCGCATCCCGGGCCGTCCCGGCCGGCGATGCAGGCCGCTTCTGACCGAGCGCCCGTGCGCCGCGCTCGTCCACGACCGACCATGGTCGCCGCGGTACGGGGACGACGCCGGCTTCGGCTACGGCCATGACGTGGGCCTGACGGCGGCGATCGTCCTCGTCCAGGTCGGAGCGGAGCCCTGGGCGTTGATCTCCGCCCTCGTGTTCGGCCTGGCGATGTCTGGGCCGTCGGCGGTGCCGGCCGCCCACCTAGCCGACCCGCTCGAGCCCCGACGGTTCGCCGCAGCGTTCGGAGCGGTCACCCTGGTCTTCGGACTGGCGTAGTTGGTGGGTCCTCAGTTCGGCGGGTGGATCGCCGACCGGACGGGCAGCTGCTCGACAGCGGCCGGCCTACTGCGCGAGTGTCGAGGCTCCGGGGCGA
>JAODNL010000629.1 GCA_025465405.1 Pseudonocardiales bacterium
CGGCGGCATCGGCGCGCCGGGGTAGCCGTACGGCGGCTGGCCGTACTGCGGCTGCTGGCCGTACTGCGGCTGGCCGTACTGCGGCTGGCCGTAGGGAGGCTGCTGACCGTACGGCGACTGGCCGTAGGGCGCGGGCGGCTGGCCGTACGGCGGGGGTTGCTGGCCGTACGGCGGTTGTTGCTGCCCCCAGGGATCCTGCGGACCACCCGGATTCGACGAGGACATGCCACCCACCTTCAGCGCGCCGGCACCGGCGCGCGTCCGAGGGATTGTCGCGTCAGCCCCCGCTGACGTCCAGCCCGGAGCGGTCCGCGCGCGCGTCGACCCGCACGGTCTGCCCGTCGCGAATGTGGCCGGCGAGCAGCTCGCGGGCCAGCGCGTCGCCGATGGACGTCTGCACCAGCCGCCGCAGCGGACGGGCGCCATAGAGCGGGTCGAACCCGTTGATCGCCAGCCATTCCCGCGCGGCATCGGTGACCTCGAGCGTGAGCCGGCGCCCCTCGAGCCGCTTCGCCAGCGCGCCGATCTGGATGTCGACGATCTTGGTGAGGTCCTCGGTGGTCAGCGACTCGAACACCACGATGTCGTCGAGGCGGTTCAGGAACTCGGGCTTGAAGTGCTCGCGGACGACGGCCAGTACGGCGTCGCGCTTGAGGTCGTCGGGCATCTCACTGACCAGTGCCTGCGAGCCGAGGTTCGACGTCAGCACCAGGATCGTGTTGCGGAAGTCGACCGTGCGCCCCTGCCCATCGGTGAGCCGGCCGTCGTCGAGCACCGCGAGTAGCACGTCGAACACGTCGGGGTGCGCCTTCTCGACCTCGTCCAGCAGCACGACCGTGTACGGCCGTCGGCGCACCGCCTCGGTGAGCTGGCCACCCTCGTCATAGCCGACGTAGCCGGGCGGTGCACCGACGAGCCGGGCCACCGAGTGCTTCTCGGAGTACTCGCTCATGTCGATGCGCACCATCGCGCGCTCGTCGTCGAACAGGAAGGCGGCGAGTGCCTTGGCGAGCTCGGTCTTGCCGACGCCGGTGGGCCCGAGGAACAGGAACGAGCCGGTGGGACGGTTCGGGTCGGAGATGCCGGCGCGCGCGCGGCGCACCGCGTCGGAGACGGCCTGCACCGCGGCCCGCTGGCCGACCACTCGCGAGCCGAGCTCGTCCTCCATGCGCAGCAGCTTCGCGGTCTCGCCTTCCATCAGCCGGCCGGCGGGGATGCCCGTCCAGGCGGAGACCACGTCGGCGATGTCGTCGGCGGTGACCTGCTCCTTGACCAGAACGTCCTGCTGCGGCTCGGCTTCGCTGGCGAGCGCCAGCTCCTTCTCCAGCGCCGGCAGCTCGCCGTACTGCAACCGCGACGCGGTCTCGAGGTCGCCGTCGCGCTGGGCCCGCTCGATCTGGCCGTGCAGGTCGTCGATCTGCTTCTTCAGCTCACCGACCCGGTTCAGGCCGGACTTCTCCCGCTCCCAGCGGGCATTCAGCGCGTCGAGCTTCTCGGACAGGTCGGCGGCCTCGGCCCGCAGTTTGGCCAGCCGCTGCTTGGATGCCTCGTCGGTCTCCTTGGCCAGCGCCATCTCCTCCATCTTGAGGCGGTCGACCGCGCGCTGCAGCTCGTCGATCTCGACCGGGCGCGAGTCGATCTCCATGCGAAGGCGGGATGCCGCCTCGTCGACGAGGTCGATCGCCTTGTCCGGCAGGAAGCGGGAGGTGATGTAGCGATCGGAGAGCGTGGCCGCGGCGACGAGCGCGCCGTCGTTGATCTGCACCTTGTGATGCGCCTCGTACCGGCCCTTCAGCCCGCGCAGGATGCCGATGGTGTCCTCGACGGACGGCTCACCGACCAGCACCGGCTGGAAGCGCCGCTCCAGGGCGGGGTCCTTCTCGATGTGCTCGCGGTACTCGTCCAGCGTGGTGGCGCCGACCAGGCGCAGCTCGCCACGCGCGAGCATCGGCTTGAGCATGTTGCCCGCGTCCATCGCGCCCTCGCCGGTGGCACCGGCGCCGACGACCGTGTGCAACTCGTCGATGAAGGTCACGACCTGGCCGCCGGCGTCCTTGATCTCGTTGAGCACGGCCTTGAGGCGCTCCTCGAACTCGCCCCGGTACTTTGCGCCGGCGATCATGGCGCCCAGGTCCAGAGCGACAATCCGCTTACCGCGCAGGGATTCCGGCACGTCGCCGGCGACAATACGCTGCGCGAGGCCTTCGACCACGGCGGTCTTGCCGACACCCGGTTCACCGATGAGCACCGGGTTGTTCTTGGTCCGGCGGGACAGCACCTGAACGACGCGCCGGATCTCGGCGTCGCGGCCGATCACCGGGTCGATCTTGCCTTCGCGGGCGGCCTCGGTGAGGTCGACGCCGTACTTCTCCAGCGCCTGGAACGTCCCCTCCGGGTCCGGCGAGGTGACGCGGCCGGATCCACGCACCGACTGCAGCGCGTCGGCCAGACCTGCTGGCGTGACGCCGCGCTCCTTGAGCAGGTCCGCGACGTCGCCACCCTGCTCGGCCAGCGCGATCAGCAGATGCTCGGTCGAGACGTACTCGTCGGACCGCTCGCGCGCCGCGCGCTCAGCCGCGCTGAGCACAGCCAGCATGCCGCGGGAGGTCTGCGGTGCGGCGACTGACGAGCCGCTCGCCGACGGCAGCTTGTCGACGAGGCGCTGGGCGTCGGCGCGCGCGACCAGCGGGTCGGTGCCGACCGCTTGCAGCAGCGGGCGGGTCAGGCCCTCGGCGTCGTCGAGCAGCGCGACGGCCAGATGCGCCGGTTCGACGGCCGGGTTGCCGCGTTCGGCGGCCGTCTTCACGGCGGACGACACGGCCTGCTGGCTACGTGTGGTCAGGTCCATGTGGTCAGGTCTCTCTCTGCTCGGTGATCAAGACGTCATTGTGGTCGCCCTGGCGACCAATACGACGTCTTGATCACCGTGGGTCATGGGGGTCAGTGCCGGCGCTGTGGCTTCCAGACCATCAGCGCGGTGGACGGTCCGCGATGCCGCAGGATCTCGGCGTGCGCGGCCTCGAGTTCAGCGGCGAGCTCGGCGACCCGCTGGCGCAGCGCGTCGACGTGCGACTCCAGCTCGATGATCCGCTTGATGCCGGCCAGGTTGACGCCCTCGTCCTGGCTGAGCCGCTGCACTTCACGCAGCAGCGCGACGTCGCGGGGGGAGTACCGCCGCCCGCCGCCTACGGTGCGACCCGGCGTGACCAACCCGAGCCGGTCGTACTGCCGAAGCGTCTGGGCATGCATGCCGGCCAGCTGAGCCGCGACCGAGATCACGAAGACCGGCGCGTCCTCGGGGACGCCCGGGTGCCGGTTGACCTCAGCCATGGTCGTGCTCCCTCGCCGCGTGCCTGCCGTCGCGAGTGATGGCCGCCGTCACCTGCGGCCGGGGGTCCTCGGTCTGGGCGGCGGTGTACTTCTCCAGCGCCTCGCGGGCCTCGCCGCTGAGCCGCTGCGGCACCGCGACCTCGACGGTGACGAGCAGGTCGCCGGCGCCGCTCTTCTTGGACACGCCGCGACCGCGCACCCGCAGGGTGCGGCCGGATGGCGTGCCCGCCGGGATCTTCACGGCCACCGAGCCGTCGAGCGTCGGCACTCGCAGCGTGGTGCCGAGTGCCGCCTCGGGGAAGGTGACCGGCACGGTGATCGTCAGATCGTCGCCGTTGCGGCCGAACAGCTCGTGCGCGCCGACCCGAACGGTGACGTACAGGTCGCCGGCCGGCCCGCCGCGGGCGCCCGGTGTGCCCTTGCCGGCGATCCGCAGCTTGGCGCCGTCGCGCACGCCGGGCGGCACGCGCACGGTGATCGTGCGGGTCTGGGTGGTCACCCCGCTGCCGCCGCACTCCGGGCACGGATCGTCGATGATCTGCCCGGTGCCACGGCAGTCGCGGCACGGCTCGCTGAAGCCGAACGCACCCTGGTTGAAGCTGACCATGCCGCTGCCGCCGCAGGTCGGGCAGCGGTGCGGCGAGGTACCGGGACGCGCCCCGTTGCCATGGCAGGTCTTGCACGTGCCGGGTCCGGAGAGCTTCAGCGGCAGGGTGACGCCGTGGACGGCCTCGTCGAAACCGAGGCTGACCTCGGCGGTGACATCCTGCCCCCGCGATGGGGCGCTCGAGCGGGGTCGGGTGCGGGTGCCGGC
>JAODNL010000631.1 GCA_025465405.1 Pseudonocardiales bacterium
CGCGACCAAGCCGTTGCCGCGGCTGCGACCGCTGGTGAACGGCCGATCCGCATTGTGGGCCAGCGAGTGCAGCAGTGCCCGCACCGCGTCGACGTCGTTGCGGCGCAGGTCCCCGAGGTCGGCTGCCGTGGCCACCGCCGACGGAGCCCAGTCCGTCAGGTGAGTGTCACCGTCGCGTCCGATCAGCACGTTCGCCGCGTGCAACCGGCCGTGCGCGGCGTCGAACTCGTGCAGTCGCGCGACACCCGCAAGCAGCTGCATCGCGATGTAACCAGCCTGGATCGGCGTCAGAGTAGCGACGCTGAGCAACCGCCGCAGGGACGCACCCGGCACGTGTTCGGACAGCAGCCATACCGTTCCATCGAGGTCGGTCGTTCCCAGAAGCGGCACGAGCTGCGGTGCCATCAGCGCCGTGATCGTTTCGATCGGCCGCCTACATTCCCGGCGGAACTCGGCTGCCGACGCCATGGAGCTTCTGGCCGCTACGGAGTCACCGTCGAAGCTCGCCAGCCAGTTCGACTTACCGAGCCGGCGCATCAGACTGAGCATCGCGTCGCCGGCCGGACCCGTCCAGCGGGCCGGTGTAGTGACCAATGTCGGGGCTACGTCCTGGTCGATCACAACCGGTCGCTCAGGCACCGCGCCCCCCTTGTCGAGTTCCTGGCGCCGAACGCTAGAGAGCGGGCCGCGCCCACTCCATGCCCTGGCGGGGCGAACGGTGGTCACAGATTCGTATCCAGGGGATACAGATGCCAGCCGCTCGCATCCATAGCGTCGAGACATCAGACGCCACGCTCATCCGGAGCCAGCCAGGGACTGTCCGGACCTTGGGGACACCATGGGCGCTCACCCGATCGACTCGGTGCTGTATGGGCAGCTCGCCAGCACGCCTGAGTTGCGTCGTCTGTTCGACGACCAAGGACGTGTGCAGTCGTGTCTGAAGATCCTTGCCGCGTTGGCGCAGGCGCAGGCGCAGGTCGGGGTGGTGCCTGAGAGCGCCGCGACGTTGATCACCGACCACGCCGACGTCCGGCTGCTCGACCTGGACAAGGTGGCCGCGGCGACGCGGGCGACCGGTCACTCGACGCTCGGCTTGGTGCAATGCCTACAGGACCTGCTCCCCGACTCGACTCGCCAGTGGGTGCACTTCGGCGCTGCCGTCCAGGACATGACCCACACCTGGACGGCTCTCGTCATGCTTCGCGTCGGCGACGTGCTCGGGCGCGATCTGCAACGCGCGGAGGCCGCGGCCGCGGCCCTGGCGAAGCGGTATCGCGACACGGTGATCTCCGGGCGACCGGACGGCCAGCAGGCCATGCCGATCACGTACGGGCTAAGGACCGCGGAGTGGGCGTCGGAACTCGGCCGCCACCGCACTCGGTTGGCTGCCGGCCGCGGAAGGTGGGAGGCCGTCCGGCTGAGCGGGCGGCTCGGTACGCCGGAGGTTTGGGGCGACGGTGCGCGATCGCTGCTGCATGCCTTCGCCGATCGGCTCGGCCTGTCCGTACCCGACGTCCCGTGGGCCACCGCCAGCGACGGAGTGGCGGAGTTCCTCGGCCTCCTGACCATGATCACGGCGACGCTGGCGAAGATCGGGCGGGAGATATTCGAGCTGTCACGCCCGGAGATGGATGCACAATGGCGGGTATCGACGTCGGGTCCGATCGCCGGCATCGGCATCCCCCGCACGCGTGACCTCGAGTCCTGCGAGCATCTCATCACCCTGGCCCGAGTGGTGCGGGCGAGTACCGCGGTGGCGGTCGAGGCGATGGTCGAGGAGCCCCGACACGACGGGTCGGCGTGGGAGGCGGTGTGCCTGGTCCTGCCGGAGGCATGCCAGCTGACCGGTGCCGCTCTCGTCCTCGGCTGCGATCTGCTCGAGGAGCTCGAGACGGATGCCCAGCACATGCAGGCAGAGGTCGACGCTCGCGGCCAGTTCGTCCTCACCGGACCCGTGATGCGGGCCCTGGCCGATCGCCTCGGCGTGCACGCCGCACACCAGTACGTGTACGAGGCTGCCGTTGCCGGGTTGGAACGTGGCATCGACTTCCGCAAAGCCCTGCTCGAGCACCCGCGGATCGCCGAACACCTCGAGAGCCGCGCCGGATGACCGAGTACCTGATGCCACTGGCGGCGACACCGCTGAGCGGCTTCGGACACTGGGTGCGCAGCAATCTGCTGGAAGCGGTGCTGCTCGTCACGGGAGCCGTGCTCGTAACCCGATTCGCGACGTGGCTCAGCGACCGCATCAGCGAACGCATCGGCGTCAGAGAAGGAAAGGCCGACGCGCTGGTCCGGTCGGAAACGCTCAAGCATCGGCACGCCGTCACCAAGGTGATCACCTGGACGTTCCTCGTATTGATCTACGGGGTGACCGCGGTGCTCACGCTGAAACGGCTTGGCCTTCCGTTGTCGGGCTTCGTCGCTCCGGCGACGGTGGTCGGAGTCGCGCTCGGCTTCGGCGCCCAACGCATCGTTCAGGACATCCTGGCCGGGTTCCTCATCGTCACCGAGCGTCAATACGGGTTCGGCGACGTCATCCGGCTGACCGTGCTCGGCGCGCCGAACCCCGTGGTGGGCACGGTCGAGGACGTGACCCTGCGCATCACGAGGATCCGGTCAGTGAGTGGAGAGGTGGTCATCACGCCCAACGGCCAGGTCGTGCAGGTGACCAACCTGTCCCGCGACTGGGCCCGGGCGGTGATCGATGTTCCCGTGCCGGCGGGCGTCGAACTCAACCGGGTGACCGACATCCTGCACAACGTGTGCCGGGAGGTCTACGGCGATCCCGACCTGCATCGCCTCCTTCTGGATCCACCGACCGTCATGGGCGTGGAGAGCCTGGAAGTGAGCCAGTTCAACGTGCGCGTCGTGGCCAGGACGCTGCCCGGAAAGCAGTTCGACATGGGCCGAGCGCTGCGAGCCCGGATCACGCTCGCCTTCCGTCGCGAGGGCATCATCCTGCCGGCAGCACTCGACACCGGCGAGCCGACGAGATCCGGCTGATGTGGCGTTGGTGGCGCACGCATGTGCGGGTACGCACGTCGACGATCGTGCTGATCGTGCTCTGGCTGGCCACCCTCACGCTCTACCTCCTGGTTCGCCCGGGGCCATCCGGTTCCCATGCGCCGCAGCGGACGCCGGTGCCGGTGTCGAGCACGGTGCCGTCGTGCAGGTGCACCGTGGTTCCCGGCCCTGGCCCGCGATCTTGATGCCGAGGTCGAGTCGACGCCGGAATCGAGATCGCGCGCGTTGTCGCAGCGCCGTGATGTTCTAGCGTGACCACGGTTGCGCGGCGGGATCGCTGCCGCGCCGGGGCGTGGGCAGAGAGGTGCGGTATGGCGGCGCAGCGCGTCACAGGACTTACCGACGACCAGGTCGTTCAGCTGCGCAACGAGGTGACGGCTGGTCGCCGCCCGCGGGTTCGAGTGACGGGTGCGCAGTTCCCGGACGGGACACGGGGCACGGTGGTGCGGGTCGGTGACCCGAGTGCCGACGGCGGCGAGTTCCTCACGGTACGGGTCAAGGTCGGCGGGGTCAGCGACGAGCTGGGTTTCTCGCCCAAGGAGTTGTCGGTGGCCGGCCGGGCCGGCGTCGCGACGGCTCCCGCGGTGCCGGCCGCACGAGCCGGCACCCGGAAAAGATCACCGCAGCCGAGCCGCCGACCTGAGGGCGCGCGGGCGACACCGCCTGCCACTCCGGTGTCGCCGCGTGCCACTCCGGCGACGCCGGCTGTCAGGGCGGCGACGCCGGCAGCCAAGGCGGCCGGTGGGCCTCAGCGGCGGGCCGCACCCGGACCGGCGGTGACGATCGCCATCGCATCGGCCGGCTCGTCGTGGTCGGTCACCGCACACCGGGGAGCCCGAGTTGTCGTCAAGAAGGCACCGGTGACGCCTGGCGTGGTCGCCGCAATCGCGGCGCTACTCAACGAATCCGGTGTGGAGGACGCGGTCGCAACCGTGAACGACAGCGCCCTCGGCGAGGCTGAGGCCCGCGCCGACAAGCTGCGCGCCGAACTCGCCCAAGTCGAGGCCGTGCTGATCAGCCACCGTCGACCATGACGCCGCGTGAGCGGGCAGCGAGTCGGTGCGTCACCCAGGCCAGGGCCCCGAGGCCGAGCGTGGCCAGCACCGCGTACGCCGGCACGGTGCCGATCGAGTCCCATGCCGTGTGAGCGGCCACTGCGGCCGCGAACGTCAGCACGCACAGAAGAATCGAGCGGCGCGACCAGCCGTGCGCGTATGCCTGCCAGAGCGCAGCGGCGGTCAGTCCGGTCCAGGCCATGTGGCCGGCCGGGCTGAGCAGGCCCCGCAGCAGTAGCACCTTGTCGACCACGTCGAGATTGCCGCGACTGAGGATGAGGGTGACGAAGGCATAGCCCATGGTCTCGAGGGCGGCGAACCCCGCGCCCGAGGCCACCCCGACGAGCAATCCGTCGGCGCCGCTGCGGTGCCGGGTGCCGACCAGCACGAGCACAGGAACGATCAGCTTGGCGGTCTCCTCGATGAGCGCGACCGCGATCATGGGCAGGGTGCCGAGCGTCTGCAGGGTCTTGTACTCCAGCAGACCGGCGACGACCACGCCGATCACCCCGCCGACGACCGCGACGCCGGCAAGCACGCCGCCGCTGACGGTGAACGCCAGCCGACGCTCTTGGACGAAGGCCACGAATGACACCGGGACGACGGCCGCGCCGAGCAGCATGAGAGAAGGGACCAGGTTCGGATTGCCGGTGTCGATCAGGGTGCGGCGGACCGCCTCGAAGAGCCCGCCCCCGGCCAGCAGAACGGCCAGCCAACCGAACCGTCGCGACCAATAACTGACGGCCCGGTGGCTGCGCCGCTCGACGGACGTTCTCGCTCCGATTCCGGCCACGCTTCCTCGCTGGGGTCGACGGATCGCCTCATCGAGAAGCTTCACCGCAACATCCGAGGAGGAAATCGCCCTGACGGATGCACCCGGCCGCGCAGATTCACCCTCTGCGGGCAGTTCCGGCGGCCGAAGACTGCCGCGGCCCACGCGCAGTCACAGACCTCTGGCACCACCGTTCGGGACGAATGGCCCTGCCCGGGAGCCACCGCATGGGGGTGAACTCAGGGCATGACAATCACGACGGAGACGGCCGACCTCACCAGAGCGCTGCGCCGGGCAGCGGTACGTGGGACCCGGGCGCCATCGGTGCACAACACCCAGCCCTGGCGATGGGTGCTCAGGCCGGGTGCGTTGGAACTGCACGCCGATCGCAGTCGCCAATTGCGGGTGCTCGATCCTCGTGGTCGGCAGCTTGTTCTCAGCTGCGGATCCGCGCTGTTCAACGCCAGGTCGGCGATGGCGTGGTTGGGATACCGCTCGACGGTCGAGCGGTTCCCGGATGCTGCTCGCCCTGACTTCGTCGCCCGCGTCCGGGCAGATGGTGGCCACCGTCACGAGGACGACGCCCTCGCGTTATTGGACTGCGCGATCGACGGGCGTCGCACGAATCGCCGTGAGTTCTCGGACGAGGCCGTGCCCGCCGAGTTCGTCGAGACACTTATCGGAGCGGCCGAGATCGAAGGTGCGCAAGCATCGGCGGTCGAGAATCGCGACGACCGGTTGGCGGTTGCCCGGTTGAGCCAGCTCGCTGATGGCATCGAGAACACCGATCCTGCTTATCGTGCCGAGTTGCGTGCATGGACCACCAACGACCCGCAGCGTCGCGATGGAGTTCCGTCACCGGCCGTGCCGCATGTCGATGCCGGCGCGCAGGATGACGTTCCGATCCGCGACTTCGACACCCAGGGCGCGGGTTGGCTTCCAACTCGGACCCGGTCGAGCATGAACCAATGTCTGCTGATCCTCGGTGCGCAGGAAGACGTCCCAGCCGCGTGGCTGCGAACCGGCGAGGCACTCGAGCGGATACTGCTGGAGATATCGCTCGCCGGTTACGCCGCCAGCCCGCTGACACAAGCCATTGAGATAGCGCGGACCAACGCGATGCTTCGCGAGGAGTTGCGTCTCGCGATGCACCCCCACGTCCTGCTACGCATCGGCCGGGCGGCGGCGACACCGGAGACTCGGCGGCGCCGGCTGGTAGACGTGCTTACTGAGACGGAATGAACGGTAATGGGCAGGTGCTGCGTACCGTGAAGCCGTAATGGAGTCAGATGATCTGATCGTGGACGAGCCGCAGCATGGGCAGGCTGCGCTCGAGTTTCCGAACGAACCGAAGCTGGAACTCGATCAGTTATTGACGCAGCTCATCAGCCGCGCCGAGGACGTCATGGCGACCCAAGGACGGTTGCGTGGCCTCCTCGCCGCGAACACGATGATCATTGCTCATGTAGATCTGCCGCTCGTGCTTCGCCACATCGTCGAGGCGGCCCGGGAGCTGGTCGGAGCGCGCTATGCGGCGCTCGGCGTGCTGGGGCCCGACGGCGGGTTGGAAGAATTCATTCACGTCGGCGTCGCCGACGAGACAGCAGCGCGAATCGGGCGGCTGCCTTCGGGCAAAGGACTTCTGGGCGCGCTCATCGAGGATCAACACCCGATCCGGCTCGGTGCGATGTCCGATGACGAGCGTTCGATCGGGTTCCCCGTGCACCACCCGCCGATGACGGGATTCCTCGGCGTGCCGGTGCGAGTACGCGATGCAGTCTTCGGCAACCTTTACCTTGCCGAAGCAGCGCGTGGCGACTTCACGGCGGACGACGAGGAGCTCGTGAGCGCGCTGGCCGCGACCGCAGGCATCGCGATCGAGAACGCGCGGCTCTTCGATCAGGCCGAACGCCGCCAGGCGTGGTTGCAGGCGTCTATGCAGATCACCCGACAACTGTTGTCAACCGACGGTGAAGAACCCCTGCAAGTGATTGCCGACCAACTTCGTCAGCTCTCCGAGTCCGACCTCGTCACCGTCGTTCTTCAAACTGCGGACGGACACAGCCTCATGGTGGAGGTCGCATCCGGCGCCGGCTCCGGCGAGCTGATCGGCTACAGCTACCCGTTCGATGACACCTTGGCCGGCCTGGCGTTCGCGAGCGGACAGCCGGTGTTGATCGGAGACGTGACCCAGGACCTGCACTACCGCGTGCATCTATCCGAGGTTCTTCCCGTCGGGCCGGTGATGGTGCTGCCGCTGCTCGGGACGTCAAAAGTACGCGGCGCGCTCGTGGTCGGCCGGATTCAGGGCAGGCATCGCTTCAGCGAGTCGGACCTGACGTTGGCCACGACGTTCGCGAACCATGCGGCGATCGCGCTCGAGCTGGCGGACGCGCGGGCCGACCAACAACGCGTTGTGCTGCTGGAGGATCGAGACCGGATCGCACGCGACCTCCACGACCACGTCATCCAGCGGTTGTTCGCCGCAGGACTCACGGTCCAGAGCCTGGCCAAGGGACTGGCCGATGACGACGCCCGGGCCGAACGATTGAACCGAGTCGTATCGGGAATCGACGACACGATCCGCCAGATCCGAACCTCGATCTTCCAACTCCGCGGCCCGCTCGGTCCCGACCTCGGCAACGTCCGAACCCGAATCCTCGGCGTCGTAAGCGACGTCGCGCCGATGCTCGGCTTCGAACCGCGTCTTCGCTTCAGCGGTCCGCTCGACTCGGTTGTCCCCGAAGCGATCGCCGACGACGTGGTTGCGGTCGTCCGGGAAGGACTCACGAACATCGCCCGACACGCGCACGCGACCAGCGCGGCCGTGACGATCACAGCACGCGCCGACGACCTGGCGCTCGAGGTCGTCGACAACGGCTGCGGCATCGGAGAGGCCGAGCGGCGCAGCGGCCTTGCCAACCTGCGGCGACGCGCGGAACAACACCTCGGCGAGCTGACTCTGACGCCCGCGACGTCCACCCACGAACCACCGACCAGCAAAGGAACACACCTCCGATGGACGATCCCACTGCGCTGAGCCCACCCGGAACCGACGAACCAATCCGGGTTTTCCTGCTCGACGACCACGAGATCGTCCGCCGCGGAATCGCCGACCTCCTCGAGTCAGAACCCGACATCGCCGTGGTGGGAGAAGCTGGCACTGCCACCGACGCGCTCGCGCGGATTCCTGCGGCCCGACCACATGTCGCCGTGCTCGACGCTCGACTGCCCGACGGCAGCGGGATCGACGTCTGTCGCGACATCCGCTCGTCAATGCCCGAGGTCAGCTGCATCATTCTCACGTCCTACGACGACGACGACGCGATCTTCGCGGCCGTGATGGCCGGCGCCGCCGGCTACCTGCTCAAAGAGATCCGAGGCTCCAGCCTCGTCGATGCCATCCGTCAGGTTGCCGACGGCAAGTCGTTGATGGACCCGGCGGTGACGGGACGGCTACTCGCCCGCCTGCGCGACGGAGCGCCTCAAGACACGCGGCTGGCCTCGCTGACCGACCGCGAGCGCGAGGTACTCACCCTCATCACCGAGGGCTTGACGAACCGGCAGATCGGCGAGCGCCTGTTCCTCGCGGAGAAGACCGTCAAGAACTATGTCTCGGGTCTGCTCGCCAAGCTGGGCATGGAGCGCCGGACGCAGGCAGCGGTTTACGGAGCGGAACTTCGGCTCACTTAGATCGGTCCGATCCCTGCTTGAAGTCGGGACGTATTCAGTGGCTTTGACGGGACGTTCGACCCCGGTGGCGCGGCCCCCCAGCATCGACGATTGGTTCAACGGTCGGCCGAACCCTCTCGACCTACCCACCAATCGAGGAGCCACGTCATGCAACGCAAAGCACTTGACAGGATTGTCAGCTGGATCGGGTTCAGCCTGGCCGCGATGCTGATCGTCGCGGCGTCGCTACTCACCTGGGCCCACAGCTTCGTCACCCACGAGGTGAGGACCCAACTCTCCGCCCAGCAGATCTACTTCCCCGCCAAGGGCAGCCCCGCGATCGCGGGCAGTGACTACGCGGCCATACAGAAATACGCCGGCCAGCAGCTCACCACAGGCGCGCAGGCTCAGACCTACGCCGATCACTTCATCGCCGTACACCTCACGAAGGCCGGCGGTGGCAAGACCTACGCGCAGCTCAGCACCGAGGCTCAGGCCAACCCCGGCGACACCAAGCTCGCGGCAACGGTGAACACCATGTTCAAGGGCGAGACCCTGCGCGGCCTGTTACTCAACGCCTACGCCTTCGGCACTATGGCCACGATCGCCGGCATCGCAGCGATCGTCGCGTTCGTCGGAGCCGGAGTCGCGCTCCTGCTCTCGGTGCTCGGTCTGATGCACAGCGGCCGAACGCCCACCAGCCAGACGGTGTTCGCCGAGCCGCACGACCTCGCAACGGCGGGGGCGCACTAACCACTCACGGACACCGAGCGCACCTCGCTCGGTCAGCGGTTGAGCATCTGCGCGAGCGCGGTTGCCGACTGCTCGGTGAAGTTCCCGGCGATTTGGGTGGTCCCGCCATTGATCGCCGACTGATTGAGCGGCACCGACACGACCGTCGTGCCGACAACGAACGCGACGTAATCAGCGCACGGTGTCGTGTTCTGCGAGCACTGCGTGTATCCACCGGCAGCGGGAATGTTGCCGGCGTTGTGGGCCGCGGTGTACTGCGCCCACGCGGTGCTGCCGGTCGACTTCAGTGTCAGGAGAACCGTCCACTGGGTCTGTCCGGCGGACGCGTCCGGTGCGACGGCCGCGGCGGCCTGAACCTGGTCGCCGGCGACGATAACCGGCCCGAGGAGCGCAGCTACGTGGGCACCGAGCGAGTAGTCACACACAACGCGGTACGTCACGGTGGCGGGAAGGTTGCCGCCGCACTGCGCCGTGGCCAGAGCGGCACTGAGTTGCTGCTGCTGGGTGACAGGGAGCTTGTCGAACGTAGCCTCGCTCGTTGGCACCGGAAAGGTGAGCCCGGCCAACGGATCGCCGGTCGGCGCCCCATTGGCCGCGCCGGTCGGAATGCCAGGCATGACCAGGCCGCGCAATTCCAGCGCGCCCGTAGGCGTGTTTGACAACGACAGCGACGGGGTGGCCGAACCACCGCTCGGTCCTGGTACCGGGGCGGTGGACTGGCTGCCGCTTCCCGATGCGGCCGCGGTCGCTGGGGTGCTGCTGCCCGCGGCGCGGTGCCCGCTGCCCGCGGACGTCGACGAGCAGCCGGCGACGGCGATGGCCGCCGCCGCCGCGTACGCACCAACTCGGACAGCGATGTACGTGGGCTGGCGCGCAAGCATCGGGTGGCCCCTCCCAGGACAGTGATCAACGAGAGTGTGCCGCAAGCAGTTCACCGGGCGGTAGTGACGTAGTACGCCTTGACAACCTGCTGCTGAGTCAGCGTCTGGTTGTAGTTGCCGACGTACACCGTCCACTGCCCGGTGCGCTTGTCGATGCCGCGGTCGGGTGGCCCCCAGACCGCCTCCGTCTTGTCGCACGCGTACCACCCGACCCAGCCCGGATGCTGCGTGGGCGAATCCCAGGCCCCGCCGTTGCGCAGCCGGCAGTGTTCACCGTCGGACAATTCCAGCCCGATCGGCTGCGGCTGGGCCGGCGCTGCGACCGGGTCGGTGACCGGCTTGGTGGCGTTCATCTCGGTCAGGTTCCGAGACCATGGATCTCGTAAGCACAGCATCAGGCCCGGGGTCGAGGCGCGCCAGC
>JAODNL010000644.1 GCA_025465405.1 Pseudonocardiales bacterium
TCCATCCGGCGAGTGCGGGCATCCACGCGATCAATGCGGCCGCATTGATGGCAAGCCATATAGCGCTGAACTCCACTGCCAGCCTGTCGAGCGGTCTCGCCATCGCGCCGGTCACCGTGCCGCCACAGCTCACGGTCCAGAAGCGGGTCTACTCCGTCGAGGTGAACGGCGCCGCGAAGAAGATTGAGTGGACCGCGGGCCAGGCAGCTCCGATCGACGAGATCATCAGCACCGTCTACAACGCCCACAAGGTGGCGCAGATCCTCCCGGACGTCCTCATCAAGCCGACGACGGCGGGCGATGTCGCGATCGCCATCGCACACGCCTGGTACTACGAAACGGCGCTCGGACTTGCCGAGTGCTACCACGCGATGGGCAACTACAGCGAGGCCGAGACGTGGTACCTGCGCGCGGCCTCATATCAATTCATCAACTCCGCGATCGAGGCGCCGTACGTCTGGAGTCGGCTTGCCCTGCTCTACCTCGACTGGGGCAACTCCTGCTTCCGCGACGACGACGCGCAGAGTGCGCTGCCGATCTACGAGAAGGTGCTACTGGCCGATGGCACCGCACCGACCTCACAGCTGTACACGATCGCCGGTCTGAAGACAGCGGCCGACGCGGCCCGGACGCTCATCGGTTCCCTCGCGAACCCGTCCGCGGTCGACGTGAACCCCGCGATCGCATCGCAGATCCTCGACGTGCAGGCCCAGCTGGCGAAGATCAGCGGCGGTCTGGACTTCTGGGGCCACTGGGCGCAGAACATTCCGATCTGGACGTTCGACTACCTTCAGTCGGTGGCGGTGAACTTCTGCCAGCTCGCGGTCGGCGCCGAACGCGACGCCATGACGTTCTGGGAGAAGGCCGACAGCGGTCAGCTCACGCGGACTCAGCTGACCCAGAACATCGGGCTGTCGCAGGCCGAACTCACCGCCGCCAATCAACAGGTGGCGGCCGCCGGCGCCGAGGCGAACGCGTATACGGCAGCCCGGGACGTTGCGCAGCTACGAGCACAGGATGCGCTCGCCAACGCGACTGAGTACCAAGGCAAGTCTGCGCAGTGGATCATGCACCAGGCCCTTCAGACGCAGCTCAGTGGAGGGGACGACGGGGATGCCGGCCAGCTGAACCAACTAGCCGACCAGATGATGAGCGGGTCGTACTCGCTGTCCGACAGCGGCGCGACGCTTGCCGGCGCGGAGTCCCTGACCGCCGCTCGGCTACAACGCGACTACGAGATCGACACGATGAAGCGTCAGGCGAATGAATTGCAGGCATCGGTCGTTCAGGCCCAGGCCGAGGTGAAGGCGGCGAACGCACGCACCGCCGCCGCGCAGGCCGGCGCGAATGCGGCTGCGGTGCGTGTCTCGCAGGCCCAGCAGTTGCTCGCCGCGTTCGACCAGCAACGGTTCACACCCGATGTCTGGAACGCCCTCGGCAACCGCATGAACGCGCTGTCCGACCGCTACCTGTCGTGGGCGCTCGAGGTCGCCAAGCGAATGCAGCGGGCGTACAACTTCGAGAACGACGTGGACATGCACGTCATCCGGGCCGACTACGCGGCGAGCGAGGTTCACGGGCTGCTGGCATCGGATGCGTTGATGGCCGACATCCAGTCCTTCGCCTACGACCTGGTGACCTCGACGGCGCCGAAGGCGCAACCGCTCAAGCAGACGATCTCTCTCGCGCAGCGGTATCCGTTCCTGTTCGAGACGCAGTTGCGCACCAGCGGGACGATCGACTTCCAGACCGATCTCGACGACTTCGACTCGGTGTACCCGGGAACCTATGCGGGACGCATCGAGCATGTCGAGGTTGCTGTCGACGGCATCATCCCGGCTCGCGGAATCAGCGGATCGCTCACGAACACCGGCATCTCCCACTACCGCACCCCGTCATCGTCAGGCGGCGCTGTCAAGCACCGGGTGCAGAACCGCGAAACGCAGATTCTCTCCGACTTCGACGTCCGCGCCGATGCCCTCGTCGACAAGCAGGACCAGCGGCAGCTCGCCATCTTCGAAGGAGCCGGGCTGGCATCGACCTGGACGCTGGCGTTGCCGCCGGACGTGAACGAGCTCGACTTCAACAGTCTCGTCGATGTCCGGTTGACCTTCACCTACCGGGCCAAGTTCGACCCCGATCTGCGCACCTCGGTCCTGGCCGATCTTGCGACCCGTCCGAACCTGCATCACCGGGAGCGTCCGTTCCCGCTGCGGTGGGTCTTCGCCGATGCCTTCTTCGCCTTCTACGGCTCCGGAGTACTCGCCTTCTCGCTGGGCACAGGCGACTTCGCCATGACCGAGACCAAGCCGGTGCTGACCGATCTCAGTCTGGTTGTCGCGGCGACGCCACGCAGCAGGGTGGCGGGTATCAAGCTCAAGGTGACGGCACCGGGCGCCGCGCCGGTCGTTGTGACGACGGGCGGTGACGGCACTGTTCAAGCAACCGATCTCACGGCCGCGGTGACCGGCCAGTCCGCGATCGGCGGCTACCGGATCGAACTCGACGCCTCCGACAACCCCGGCTGGGTGACGAACGGCGCCCTGGACCTCGGCGACATCGACAACATCGCCCTGGTGGTCGGATACTCCTTCACACCCCGCGGCTGAGGGCGACGAACCCATGGGCCTGGACATCGGCTTCGCGAGCCAGACGCCCTCGCTGCCGGGTGGCGGTAGCGTGGGCGGGCTCGGCGAGACGTTCGCACCGGACCTGTCCACGGGCACCGGAACCCTCGCGGTACCGCTGGATCTGCCGAACGGACCGAACGACTCGAGCCCGAAACTGGCGCTGCGATACGACTCGGGGACGCCCAATGGGCCGTTCGGGCTCGGCTGGACGATCTCCTTACCGCGCCTCATCCGCAGCACCACCATTGGCCGGCCGCGCTATGACGACGCCGACACGCTCGTCCTCGACGGATCAGGTCCACTCGTCCGCCTGCCCGACGGGAGCCTCCGGCCGCAGGTCGAGACAGGTGATTGGTACATCACCGCGGACGGCGCGGGATATGTCGCCACCGATCGAGCCGGGACGCGGTTCCACCTCGGCACGACGACCGATTCCCGCGTCGTCGGCGTCGGCGGCGGCACCTGGGCGTGGCTGCTGCACGCGATCGAGGACAACCTCGGCGAGTTCACGACCTTCACGTGGCGCGTCGCCGACACCCAGCGCTACCTCGACACGGTCGCATGGGGGCCGTTCGAGCTTCGCCTCGGTTACGAGCCCAGACCGGACGTGCTGCGCTGGGGCCGTGGCGGTTTCATGATGCGCACCGGGGAGCGCTGCTCCTCGATCGAACTTCACATCCCGGCCCAGGCGATGTCAGTCCTGCGGCGATGGGACCTGCGCTATCAAAGCTCGCCGTTGAGCGGCGCATCGCTGCTCTCCTCGATCGGATTGACCGGCTTCGCCGCGGACGGCAGCAGCCTGGCCGCCCCCGCCCTGACGCTCGGCTACACGAACCCGGGGGCACCGACGGTACGGCGCATCGACCCGGAGGACGATCGTTCGGCGCCGCCGTCGCTGACCGACAACGCTCGGGTCGAACTGATCGACTGGACCGGCAACGGCACCGCAGATGTCGTCGAGTTCGCCGCGGGCGGAGCAGCGCGGGTGTGGCCCAACCACGCCGGACGGTGGGGCCGGCCGCAGTCGGTCGGGGTGATTGCTGCGCTTGCCGGGCAGCAATCGAGGTGCGGGCTGATCGACGTCGATGGTGACGGCCTGGCCGACATCGTGCGGGCCGATCTGCCGCTGACCCGGTACCAGCCGCGAACGGCGACCGGGCTCGCGAGCCCTGTCGCGCTGGCGCAGGCGCCCGCAGCTGCGCCCGGTTCATCGAACGTCCGGCTCGCCGACTTCGACGGTGACGGTCGCGTCGACCTGCTGTGGTCCACCCGGCGCGCGCTGCTGCTTGCGCACCGGTCCGAGGACGGCGGCTGGCTCGGGGTTCCGGACGTCGTCGAGTCGACGGCGTCCGGACCTCCCACTGACCTCACCGATCCCCGCACATTCTGCGCGGACATGACCGGCGACGGCACCCCGGATGTCGTGCGGGTCGACGGTTCGGGCGTGACCTACTGGCCGTACCTGGGCAATGGAATCTTCGGCGAACGCGTCGTCATGGCGAACCCGCCGCAGCTTCCCTTCGACTGCGACCCGTCGAGCGTGCTCGTCGTCGATGTCGACGGCGACGGCTGCGCCGACGTCCTACACCTCGATCGCGGCACCCTGACGTGGTGGCCCAACCGCACCGGGTGTGCATTCGAGCAGCCGCGGGGAGTCGAACACCTGCCGACCGGTGCGATGAGGTCGATCCGGGTCGCAGACCTGCTGGGCAAGGGCACCCCGTCGCTCTGCTGGACGGCGACGATGGCCTCCGGTCGAGGACGCTGGTTCGCACTCGACCTGATCGGGTCGCAGCCCCCGTCGCTCCTCTCGATGATCGACAACGGCTCCGGCAGGACGACGGCGATCACGTGGTCGACTTCAGCGCTCGAGGCCGAGCGCGACCGCGCTGCCGGAACACCGTGGGCGACGCGCCTGCCGATCGTGCTTCCGGTCGTCTCATCAGTGTCCGTCGTAGACGCGACGACCGGCCCGGTCAGCGTGACCACTTACGCCTATCACGAGGGCCGCTATGACGGCGCGCTGCGCGAGATCTGCGGGTTCGGGCGGGTAACCAGTGAGGACCTCGGCGACGCCAGTGTCGCCACGCTCGTCACGACAAGGTGGTTCAGCGTCGGACTGCTCGAAGACGGCGGGGAACCGCAGCTCGACGACGAGCGGGTACGCGCCCGTTCGATCCGTGGGCGGTTGACCCGCCAGGATCGGGCGACCGTCGACGGGTACCTCTTCGATCGGTTCGAACAGCAGTGGCGCGTCGACGACGGACCCACCGGGTCGACCATCACGCCTCGACTCGTGAGCTCGACCAAGTCCGTGTGCGAGGGCCAGTCCACTCCGGTCAGCACGATCCATACCGAACAACTCGCGTGGGATGCCGACGGCAACGTCGTGCAGGCGCGCGAGCGCGGCTTCGAGGGCTCCGCGGCGACCCCGACCCACGAGCTGCTCACAGACAGTGAATTCGCCCACGACCCGGCCGGACGGTTCCGACAGCGTCTCTCGCGGGTCACCCAGCGCGACGGCTCCGGAGCCATCCTGTCCGACCTGCGGACCTGCTACGACGGATTACCCGAAGGACAGGTGGGCGCAGCCGGACTGGTGACCGAACGCGCCGCGCTTGCACTCACCGATGCGCAGGCGGCCGCGATCTATGGCGCCGATCTCCCGGACTTCGCGGCCGTGGCATATGTGCGGCGGCCCGGCACGGCCGGATGGTGGGTCGAGCTCGGTCGCTACGAACGGACCCTCGACGCGAGCGGCCTGCACGGCCGGGTCGTCGGGCCTCTGGGCGGGGCGACCACGCTGGAGTTCGATCCATCCGGCTGTTATCCGGTCCGCGTCGTCGATGCCGTCGGCAACGAGCTGCACGCGGAGTTCGACCTGCGCAGCTACCAGGCAACAGCAGTGATCGACCCGTCCGGTGAGCGCAGCGAGGCGTCCTTCGACGCCCTGGCGCGCCTGCAATATGTGGTGGAACCCGGCGACTCGGCAGCCGAGCCGACGCGAACGATGGCCTACGACACCAGCGCGCTGCCAGTGGTGGTGACCGCGACGCTGGCCACCAAGGCGGGCTCGGCGCGACGCGTCGAACGGCAGTTCGCCGACGGTGCCGGGCGGATCGTCGAGCAGCGGATCACCGACGACGCCGGTGAGATCGTCACGGCCAGCACGATGTACGGACTTCGCGGGGTGCCAGTTCGCTCGTACCTCCCGTTCCGCGCAACCGGCCCGGCGTACGGCGCGCCTGCTGACACGGCACCGCACACATCGCTCACCTACGACGCACTCGGGCGGGTGCTCACCACCATCCGGCCCGACGGCGCGATCGCATCCGTGCGGTACCTGCCCGGCGCCGTCGAGGAGCGCGACGCCGAGCAGAACCGCACCGATGCGGGCGCGACGCACGATTCCGGGTTCACCCGGCGCCATTTCGACGCAGCCGGCAAGGTCGTGCGGGTCGAGCAAGGAGTCGGCGGAACGACCGTCACGACGACGGACCGCTACGACATCAAGGGCGAACTCGCCGAGCACGTCGACGCAGCAGGTGGCACCACGACGTTCGACCGCGACCTGCTCGGGCGATCGATTCGGGTCGTCCGCCCGGAGTCGACGCAGATCCTCGTAGTGGACCCGACGGGCAACGTCATCGAGACGCGCACCGGCGGCGCACTGGTGTTTCGGTCCTACGACCGTGCGAGCCGTCCAGTGGCGGTACGGCACGGCTCGGCCCAGTCAGCTCCGGTTGCCGAGTTCACCTACCACGACTCGGGCGCCCCGGCTCCCGCCGATGCCGGCACGCACACGAACGGCGGCCGGCTGGTGCGGGTCGACGACGAAGGCGGCGTCACCATCCTGGACTACGACGAGCGTGGGCGGATTGCACGCAAACACATGCAGCCGGTCGGCGCACCTGCGGTCGTCCTCGAGCTCGCGCATCGCTCCGACCAGCTGGTCGACCGGATCACCTGCCCGGGCGGCCGGGTGATCAGCTACGGGTACAACGCGGCCGGCGGGCTGGCGTCGATCAGTGGCGTCATCGACTCGATCGAGTACGACCTTGCCGGACGGCGTACCCGCGTCGTTCACGCCAACGGAACCGAGGAAGTCGACGACCACGATCCGTTGACGGGTTGGCGGGTCTCGTCGAGGCTGACCGGGGCCGGTGGCCCGCTGCGCCAGGCGGGATACACGCATGACCTCGTCGGGAACGTCACCTCGCTGTCGAGCCCCGATCCAGCGATCGCATGGGACTACCGCTACGACGATGCCTACCGGCTGGTGTCGGCGACCTCCGCCGCGGGCACGATCGACTACGCCTACGACGAGGCGTTCAATCTGATCTCGAACAGCAGCCTCGGCGCTTACGGGTACGGGGCCGCGGGCGCACCAGCGAGCTGCCTGACCAGCGTGGGCACTGATGCCTTCACCTACGACGACCGCGGACACATCGCCTCCGCACCCTGGGGCACACACACTGCGGACGCCGAAGGTCGGCTGCGCACGATCGCCCTGTCAGGTGGCGGGTCCGAAGCCATGACCTATGGCGTGGGTGGCGCGCTCGTGCGGCGGATCACGTCATCGGCGACTGCAGTGACCCGCGACGTGATCAGTCCCGACCGTCTCATCCGGATCGAGGACGGTCAGATCACGCTGCAGATCAGTGACGGCAACCGGATCGTCGCCCGCGAGCAGGCGGGCGTGGTGAGCTGGCTGCACTACGACCATCTCGGCTCACTCGTGCTCATGACCGATGCCGCCGGCGGGGAGATCCTGCGTCTCACCTACGACCCGTACGGACAGGTGCTCACCCACAACGGCACTTCGGTGGTACCGCAAGGATTCGGGACGGGCGAGGACGTCGGGCACGGTCTTGTCCTGCTCGGGGCGCGCTGGTACTCGCCGCGCGTCGGCCGCTTCCTCTCCCCGGACCCGATGGTCGGCGACGTCGACGACCAGGCAGCGTGGAACGCGTACGCGTATTGCCGATGCAACCCGACGAGCTACGTCGACCCGTCCGGTCGCAACTTCTGGAAGATCTTCGCCGCGGTCATCGCGACGATAGCCATCATCGCCGTCGCAGTCATCGTCACCGTGTGCACCTTCGGTGCCGCCGGCCCGGGCGCCGTTGCGCTGGCGGTTGGCGGGGTGAGCGTCACCTGGGGCGCGGTGTTCGCCGCGACCGTCATCGGGATCGTGGCCGGCGGCGTCATCGGCGGGATCGCCGCGGCCCGCGCCGGAGGCGACGCGGGCGACATCTTCCTCGGCGTCGTCGTCGGCGGCGCGGTCGGCGGCTGGGCGGCGTTCGGCGCCGCGTTCGCCGGTGTCGCCGTGGCGGGTGCGCTCGGCCTGACCGGTGGCACGGTCGCGTGCGGTGCCGTGGTCGGCGGTGTCGCCGGAACGATCAACGGCGCGGCGATGGGCTTCGCCTCGGGATTCGCGGGAGGCAAGAACAACGGCCTCAAGGACATCATGCTCAAGGTGCTCGTCGGTGCCGTCGTGGGTCTGGCTCTCGGCGCCGCACTCGGTGCGCTGAGCGGTGTGATCGCGCCCAAGGACGGCATCGGCAATGCGGTGAACAAGGCTCTGCAACCAGATGCGCCGGCCCCAGGTGCGGGGGGGCCGGGAATTCCGTCCGGCGGTTCACTTACCGGGCCGCCGAGCCCGATCAACAATCTCCCGGATGCCGCGATCAAGGTCGGGACGGGCGTGGGCACGAGGATCGGCGGCGCGGTTGCGCCTTACGTCGCCGCGGCGGTGGCGCCGGCGGCCGGCAATGCATTTGTCTTCTCAATTCTCGTGGACGGTGGATCGGCCGCACTGTCCGAGGAATTCGACGATCTGCAGAAGTACTTGCAAACCCATAGCGTTAATCTCGGCCCGTTCGACTTCATCAAGTCCGACTTCTAGTTCCGGGTCCGACGAGCTGCTCTCCCTTGCCAGGCGGTCGCTCTAACTACCGATGGGATCGGATTGCAGAATGCTGCGACCATCACTGATACGGTCACCGGTCCATCAGCGCTCACTTCAATCATGTGAACCAGGGTGTCGACGCCCGCATCGGCGCCGGCGCCGTGCAGTCGAAGGTGCCGCGCGCGTTGCCCGTTACCTGACGCAGGATGGCGTCGCTATCACGCCTTATGCCAGGTATCTACCTCGACGGTGCCGGGGATCTTGACCTCGAGATTGTTGAAGTAGTTCATCAGGGTCCTACGAAAGAGGTCCCCGGCTACGGGTCCACCCAGTTTCAAGAGCTGCTTCTGGACGGCTTTTCCCGAGCCGCGGAAGGAGTAGCCCTTCATGGCTTGCTCGTCCAGCCAGTCGCTGGAGACCCAGAGGTTCGGCTGGTCGAAGGTGATCTCGGCGTACCACTTGGTGTTCTCGAGGAACTTCTGCTTCTCGGGAAGCTTGCCGTCCAGGACGAGCACATAGAAGGTGTTGGCCGTGTTGCCGTACCGGTTCCAGTCGCGATCACCGGTATGGCCGCTCTTGCGCGTGTCGACTGGCGCCTTCGGCACGCCAGCGTCGCTCGCGGCTTCCTCAGCCGAGGCAGTCTTCGGCAGCAGGTTCACTGCCATCGCGGACTTGATCTTCTTGAACGGCGGCGGGTCTTTGTCGGTTCCGGCGGTGGTGTAGTGCCTGAGCCGCCACTTGCTCATGTCGCCCATCTTGTACTTGGCGACGTCGATATCGGGTTCCACGTTCAGATCGGTGAGCGCCGAGTTCTCCAGGAACTTCTGGTTCTTGCTATCCGCAGGAATCATCGCCCGCACGGCGTCTTGGAACGCGTAGGTGAACGCGGCGGATTCGACGACTGCGCTGGTGTAGGACGTACCGATCACGGCCATGATCTCTTCCTTGCTCGGCGCGCCCTTCTTCTTGGCGCCGGCGAAAATGCTCCTGACCTGCTCCTGCAACGTGTTGATGTCGAACGAGTCCGACGGCGCGAGCGTCGCCGTCAACGGCGACGAGAGCGGTGCCGTGAGTATCGGCGTGCTCTGCGTGACCTTCACGACCGTCTCGACGGCCGAGGTGATCGGCGCAGAGGTAGAGATCGGCTTCTGCGGTTGTGGAACAAGCCGGGGTTCGAGCGCGTCGAGCGTTGCGCTCGATCCCGTGTCGACTGCCGTCGCCGGCCCGGTCAGCCCCAGCAGGTCGACAACCTCATCCCAGCTGTACGTCTGCTGCTTGTCTTCGACCAGCTTGGCGACCTTCGGGTGGGTGTATTTGTCGGCCTGGTCCGGGTAGGCGTTCCGCAACTTCTGGCGAATGCCTTCGATAGTGAGCGTCGAATCGCTGTACAGGCGTCGCACCGCGGCCGGGGATCCGGATGGTTTGGACAACGCCAACCCGGCGACCGGCACAACTCGTCGGCCGGCAGTCGGTATCGAGATTTGCTCGGTAGGGGCCGGGGCGGCCGACTCGCGGTCGGTCGGTGTCGGTGCCTTGTCCGGCTGGAGCGCAAACGCCGTCACCTTCGCCCCCCAGGCAAGGCCGAATCAGATGATCTTGCGGGACGTTACCACAGCGACCGGTCCGCGCGCACCGACAAGCGGGCGGCTCGCTCGTGGTTGCTGTTGTTTGGCCCACTCCGACGAGGTTGATCGATGACCGAGGAGACAAGAGCGAGTCGTATCGATCCGCCGGCCGGGAACGCGTTCGGTCGCGGTCGCGCGGCATGGCGTTGTTGTCGCGCTGATCGACGCCCGAATGTCGGCCAGATGGCCGAACGTCGCGACGCGTCCACGCACCCCGATGCCGGCGAGATGGCTGTGCAGAGGAGCTCCGTGTCTGGCGCCTCCGATGTGGTTCGACGTCCAAGTCGAGTGCGTTCGGGGCCTCGGCCGCGTCGAAAGATGCCTTAATCGCCGCACGCTCGAGGGTGGTACGACGGCAGGTCGAACTTCGTTCGCTCCTAACGGGATCGGCCAGGCAATCGCCCCGGGCGTGCGCACTTTCCGTCTCGAGCATCTCGCTCACGTGGCGTGGCCGCGCAGGTCGATCAGTATGGCTCCGCCCGCGCTGGGTCCGCGGAGAATCGACTTGGACTTCGAGGGTTCACTGCAGCGGCCGCTTCGAACATTCTCGTGGCACGCTCGCTGGGTCGTGCAGGTTCATGCTCAATCCTGGGTGGCTTGCCAGCGTCGGTGCGCTGCGAGGACGCCGCTCCAGAGCCGGTCACGCGCCTCGGGGGTGCTGGTGTGGAATCGCAGATCGAAGACGTCGGCGAGCAGGTCAAACCACTCCGCCCGGCGGGTCACCGGTTCCGCAGTATGCGGCCGGTCGCCGATACGACTCAGGATCAGACCGCGGATGACGTCCACGCCGGTGGCGTCGCGGCGTTCGGCCATCGCGACCTGGACGAACCCCGACTCCGGTGACGTCGACAACCAGCGGTGCTTGGTTTCGAAATCGCCCATCCTCGCGTGACCTGACGTCCAGGTCATGCCGGCGAACCCCCCGCCAGGATCGTGGGTCAGATGCCAGCTAGATCCGCCGTCTGCCTGCTCGAGAGAGAGCCGGAAGGGCGGCTGGTCGTGCATCCCCGCGGCCAGCGGCAGCGGGTCGTACAGGGCATCGCCCAACCCGGTATCGACATACCAGACTCCGCTCGGGTTCGCCTCGGTCGGCAACTGATCCACCGTCAGCACCAGATGGTTGCCCATCACGGCTGCGTTGGGGCCTTCCGGGCCGTGTACACCTCCGATATGGCCGCGCACGGCGTAGCCGAGCGAACTCAGCAGCAAGCCCAACGCCCCGTTCATGTGATAGCAGTAGCCGCCCCGGCCATGCAGCGCGATGCGCGTTGCCGACTCGTTGGGGTCGATGTTCCAAGCCTCGCCGGCGTGGATCCACAGGGTTTCGTACGGCACCCGCTCGACGTGGCGCTGTGTCAGCAACCGCAGACCCGCCACCGACGGCAGCTCGACCTCCACACCCAAGCGGGCCAGATACGCCTCCCGCACCCCGGGATCCAACCGGGCCGACGACTCGAACACGGCCCTATTATGGCGGCGAGCCACGGAGCAGCGGTACGGAGAATCGGCGCACTAAATCTCCCTGCCGCCGCACAGATCGGCAGTAAGTCGACCACCGTCAACCTGCACGGTCGCGCATAGTCGGCAACTTGTTTGCTGCGCCGCAAGCGGGAAAGTGGGCGGGTCGGACTCGAACCGACGACCCAGGGATTATGAGGACTACCGGCCTCACCCCTGTGCGGATCCTCCACACATCAGGCTCTTCAGCATCCGCCGCGATCCTTACCGCGCCGAATCCCCGTCTGTAACGATGATCCAGTTCCGCATGCCGCCACTCAGATCATCTCGCTGAATCGGACGGAGCGCCATGGCCCGAGGAACGAAGGCCAAGCCCCCAAATGCAAGTTGGCATAACCTCGCCTCGCTCGCTCAGCCTCGCACACGGACCTCGACGCTCCTGTCGGGCCGGCCACCGACCCAAGCGTGCGGCGAGCGCGACCGTCGCCGCCGGCATCAGGAGACGCCGATCGGCCAGGTGTCCTGCGGCCGGTCTGGAAGCAGGAAGTCGACGTCATAGGACGTCCGCGCGCCGATGGCGAACTCCGACGCGATCTCCCCGAGGACTGGCACGAACTTGAAGCCGGTTCCCGAGAGGCCACAGACGGCGACGACGTGTGGCAGTCCAGCGACGGGGCCGACGAGGCCCTGCATGCTGGTGCTGTAGCCCTCCATGTATACGGAGATGCGGACCGGGTCTGGATATAGGCCGGGAAGGAACTCAGCCACCATGTCGCGGAAGCCTTCCCGGTGCTCCGCGGTGATGCTCGGGTCAAGGTTGTCAGGATCGGCGACGATTTCAGGCACCTTGGCCGTCACACCAAGTTTGACGGTAGCCCCGTCGATACTCGGGAAGCCGTAGACGCGTACATCGCCGGTGCGTTGGAACACCGGGAATCGGTCTGGGTGATACGGCCCCATGTTGCGCGGAATGAACCACGCCTGCAGCACGCGTCGAGTCTGTACGCGGGTCTGGAACTGTGGCAGTAGTCGCCGGAACCACGGCCCCGGTGCAACGACAGCCGCACCGAATCGGTAAGTGCCGTCATCGGCTACGACCGTGACGCCGTCTGCGTCCGGTTCGATGGCGAGAACTGCGACGTGGTCATGTATGGCTGCGCCGAGTGACCGCGCGGCTTCGACGCCGGCGACGACCGCCACTTGCGGGCGAACGTAGCCCGCGAGCGGGTCGAGAAGGCCGAGGTGATTCGGGTCGATCCGGTGCTCTGGGTATCGTTCGCGCAGCGCTTTGCTGCTCAGATGTTCGTGCGGCAGGTCGAAGGTGGTGACGCTCGTTTGCGCGTTGACGAGACTTGGGGCGCCGTCGGGGCCGATGATCAAGCCGCCGTTGAGGTTGAGTAGATCACGCCCGGTTCGGGACTCGAGTGCTCGCCACAGGCGCTGGGACTCAACGACCAGCGGAACCTCCCGCGGGTCGCCCATGCCATGCGTGGCGAAGCGGCGACTCTCCCCGCCGGCGGCGCCGCGGTCGTGACCGAGCGCATGCTGCTCGAAGCCGTGGACGGACGATCCCGACTCGGCGAGCCGCCACGTGGCCATGCTCCCGACAGATCCAAGCCCAACGACCGCGACATCCGCGTCGTAGATCACAGGAGCCCTTCGAGCGCATCGACAATCGTCGGATCACTGGGAACCATCGTGTAACGGAAGCGTCGCGCGACCGACCCGTTCCGATCGATGAGGAACTTCTCGAAGTTCCACTCGATGTCGGCCGCCGGACCGTCGTCATATGCCGCCACCGCAAGCTGTTCGTAGAGCGGGTGCCGGCCAGGTCCGTTGACCTCGACCTTGCTGAACATCGGAAATGTAACTCCGTACGACATCCGGCAGAAGTCGGATATCTCGTCGGACGAGCCAGGCTCCTCGTCGCCGAATTGATTGCACGGAAAGCCGAGCACAGTGAAGCCGCGGGATGAGTAACGCGCGTACAGATCCTGCAAGTCGGCATATTGCGGGGTACGCCCACACTGTGATGCGACGTTGGCCACGAGCATGACCTCGCCGCGGTAGATCATCAGCTGCTCTTGCGAACCATCAAGGCGCGTCGCGTTGATCTCGTAGATCGGCGCGGACGGTTCGATGACGTCACTCATTCGTCCTCCTTTGCTCACGTCGACGATCTACGGACGAGCTGTCGCCAGCGACGGCGATCGCGCCTCACCAATTCGCGGTCTCCAGTTCTCCAAGAGCTCTTCCGCCG
>JAODNL010000013.1 GCA_025465405.1 Pseudonocardiales bacterium
CACCGGTGGCGGCTCCGGGCTACCGGTTGTCTTCAGCACCGGCTCGCCTGCCGTGTGCACCGTGAACGGATCGGTCGTGCACTTCGTCGCCGTCGGATCATGCGTGGTGAACGCGAACCAGGCCGGCAACGCCGACTATTACCCAGCCGCACAGGTCAGCCAGACCATTCAGGTCGCAGCGGCGCCGGTTTCCTCGTCGAGCGCGCGACCGAGTCAGTCGACGGGCAGTTCCCAACCAGCCACGGGCTCGAGCACATCCGGAGCTGGCCTGGCCTCGACCGGCACTCCGACGGCGGGGCTGATTCTGGTTGCGCTGCTGTTCGTCGCGGGTGGTGGCGGGCTGCTTCTGGTCTTCCGTCGCCGTCCGGTGGCCCGGCATGTATCTGGCCGGGCTGATCGGGGCCGATGACGAGCGTTCTCGTTACCGCGGGCATTGCCCGGATCGAGCTGTAGGCCGCGCCGGTCTGGGTGCTGCAATGCGGGTTTCGTCCCCCTGACGGACAGCGACGAGACCACCCTGCCGACGGTGCGGACCGGAATCGGCGTCACCGTCCTGGGCGGGACGGCTCCGGCGCTGTTGCCGGTCGGCAGCTGCGGCGTAGCGTACGAGGCAGGGACAGTTGGCCGGCCCGGCGGACGCAATCATGGAGCTGGGCGAGTTCACCTGAGCGCCGGTCACCCGCATCGGCGAGCTCACCGGTCTCGGCGTCGCCAGCCCAGCCCGCTCGCCGTGACCACTGCAGCTGGCCGGATCCGGCGACCGCGCGATCCAACCCGGGACGGGTGCGGAAGGCTCACCGTCGTCCCGCCGGGGGGATCGGCGTCCACTACTGGGAGCATCTGACATCGTGAGCAAGACACCTATCGTGCCGACCGAGCGCATCCTGATCAGCGCCGACGTGGCCGACGCGCTGGCTTCGGCCGCTCCAGTGGTCGCGCTCGAGTCGACCCTGATCTCTCATGGCCTGCCGCAGCCCCGCAACGTGGAGGCGGCGCACGACATCGAGACCATCGTCCGGGAGTCCGGCGCCTGCCCGGCCACGATCGCGGTGGTCGGCGGACAGGTGTGCGTAGGCCTGACTGCCGACCAGCTGGACCGGATCGCCACCGCGTCGGACGTTCGGAAGCTCTCGACCCGTGACCTCGCGCTGGCCGTCGCCACCGGTTCGGACGGCGCGACAACGGTATCGGCCACGTCCCACGTCGCCGCGTTGGTGGGAATCGACGTGTTCGCGACGGGCGGCTTGGGCGGCGTCCATCGGGGATGGACGGACTCGTGGGACGAGTCAGCCGACCTCGACACGCTCAGCAGGACCCCGATCACCGTCGTCTCAGCCGGCGTGAAATCCATTCTCGACGTCCCGGCGACCTTGCAACGGCTGGAGACGCTGGGGGTGGCAGTCGTCGGCTTCGGCACCGACGCGTTCCCCGGTTTCTACCTCCGCGACTCCGGCCAGCGTGTCGACTGGCGTGTGGACAGCGAGCAGCAGATCGCGGCCGTGATGCGCGCTCGGGCCGAACTGTCGGTCGAGGGCGCGCTCATCGTCGGCAACCCGATCGCACCCGACGACGAGCTCGATCGCGAACTGCACGACCGTGTGCTCTCCGACGCCTTGGCCGAAGCCGAGCGGCAAGGTATCCACGGGCAGGCAATTACCCCGTTCCTCCTCAAGTACATGGTCGACGGCACCGAAGGAAGGTCCCTCGAGGCCAACCTCAAGGCGGTCTATTCGAACGCCGCGCTGGCCGCTCGGATCTCGGTCGCCTGGGCGAAGGTCCGATCACGACCGGCCCCGGGATAGTTACGCCGAACGAGCAATAGTGCCCAGTCCTTCGCTGATCGCGTTCCATCGCAGATGATCGCCCGGGGGTCCCCCGGGCGATCACCTGCGGGACTGCTGATCTGCCCGCCCCGATCCCCCGGCTGGGGGCAGGACGGAGGTGGGGCAGGCAGACCAGGCTCGGTGGGCGATATCAGCTTGTGCGGCGTCGACGCCGGATGCCGGCCGCGAGGAGCAGCCCGCCCGTGAGGAGCAGCAGCCCACCCAACGACAGCTGGAGTGTCCAGTTCCCACCCGTGCTGGCGAGGTTGCCGCCGGTTTCGGCGTCGATAGCCCCGGTCGAGTGGTGTCCCGGTGTCGTCGGTGTCGTCGTCGGCGTCGTCGGTGTCGTCGGTGTCGGTGTCGGTGTCGTCGGTGTCGTCGTCGGCGTCGTCGGCGTCGTCGGTGTCGGTGTCGTCGGCGTCGGCGTCGGCGTCGGTGGCACCTTCGGCACCGTGTGCTCGGTGCACCGCGGGTTCGACGGCACACAGGTCGGCGGCGGCGTCGACCCGGCCGGGACCACGAAGTTGTCCAACACATGGTCACCGGTATCCGGCGTGTTGACCGTGACCTCGTAGGTGACCGTCGACGTTGCACCGGCCGGCACCCCACCGGTGATCGAGAACTGGTTGTTGCTGATCGAACTGACGATCAACGCCCCCACCCCCGCGGCGGGCTGAGCGGTCACCGT
>JAODNL010000015.1 GCA_025465405.1 Pseudonocardiales bacterium
GGCGACATCGCGGCGACCGCGGCCGAACTGCACATTCACCGCACCACGCTCTACTACCGGCTCGAGCGCATCGAGGCCCTCACCGGCGTGAACCTCAAGACGAGCCGGCAACGCGACGATCTGCACATGGCGCTGCGGCTGGCCGCCTACCGGCGCGCGGCGGTCTAGTGCCTTCGACAAATGTCGGAACGGCCGTGGGCTTATTCCGCGCCGCAGCCGAAGCATTCGCCCCGTCACGCTCCTAGCGTCGTGTCACTGCAGCACACGGCCCGTACAGGAGCGATGCGATGGATGAACACCTCACGACCGACGTGATCGTCGTCGGGGCCGGCGCGGTCGGCGCGAGCTGCGCCGCACAGATAGCCCGCTCGGGTCTGGACGCCGTGGTCGTGGAGTCGTTCGACGGCCCGGCCGAAGGGAGCACCGGGCGCTCCTTCGCCTCGATCCGGGCCCAGTGGGCCGACTCGCTCAATATCGAGCTTTCCTGGCGCAGCATCCAGACCTACCGGGACTTCGCCAAGAACCACGGCATCGACGTCGGGTACCGCGCCTCCGGCTACCTGTTCCTGGTGCCCGACGCGGCGTGGCCGGCCCAGCTGGACGCAGTCGCCATGCAACGCGAGCACGGCGTGCCGGTCGACGTCCTCGACCTGCCTGCAGCCGTGCGGATCACGCCGTTCGACCCCAGTGGCATCGCGGGCGCGACCTGGGGCCCCGCGGACGGCGTCGTCGACCCGCATCTCGCGACTACCGCCTATCTGAGCGTCGCGCGCGCATCCGGCGCCCGCGTGCTGTACCGCCACCCGGTGCGGGCGATCGCGGCCGACCAAGAGACGGGCGGCTGGATCGTCGAGGCCGGGGATCGGGTAGTGCGCGCCCAGTACGTGGTGAATGCCGCGGGCGGCTGGGCCGGCGAACTGGCGGAGCTGGCCGGCATGACGGTGCCGGTGGCGCACTCGCGGCGCAACATCTACGCCAGCGCGCCGGGCGCAACGGCGGCGCCGCTGCCGATGACGATCGACCTCGGGACCGGGGTCTTTGTCCGCAGCGAGGGTTCCCGGCTGTTGTTCGGCGCCGCCCGCCCGGACCAGGACGACGGTTACGACGTGAGCGTCGACTGGCCGTGGATGGAAAGAGTCCTCGAACTGGCGGTGCCCCGGTTCCCGTGGTTGGCCGACCTGCCGCTGGACCGCTCGGGATGTTGGGCGGGGACGTACGAGAACACGCCCGACCATCACGGCATCCTGGGCGCCGACCCCACGGCACCGACGTGGGTGAACGCGTGTGGCTTCTCCGGGCACGGCCTGATGCAGGCTCCCGAGATCGGCCGCCTCGTCGCCGAGCAGATCGCCCAGGGCGCGATCACCAGCATCGACACCAGCGCGCTGCGCCTCGAGCGGTTCGCGGCGGCCACCCAGACGAACCAGCTCGGACTGGTCTTCTGATGGGCGGCACCCGCATCGACGTCGCGGTGGCCGACGGCATCGCGTGGATCACGCTCGACGGCCCCGACACCCGCAATGCCCTCGACGCCCGGAGCGCCTCTGACCTCATCACCGCGTGCGACGACGTCGACGCCGACCGCACGGTAGGCGTTGCCGTCGTCATCGGCGCCGGCCGGGGGTTCTGCTCCGGCGCAGACACCGCGGCGCTCAACCGTCTTCGCAAAGCGCGTCCCGACGAGGTCTACGACGGACTCGACGACCTGTACCGCGCGTTCCGACGGATCGGCGCGATGGCGGTGCCGACGGTCGCTGCGGTCAACGGCGCTGCCGTCGGCGCCGGCGTGAATCTCGCGCTCGCCGCGGACCTGCGCATCGTCGCCGACTCGGCCACGTTCATCTCGGGTTTCGCGGCCATCGGCCTGCACCCCGGCGGTGGACACCTGCACCTGCTCGCCCGCAGCGGCGGTACCGGCGTTGCCGCGGCGGCCGGCGTGTTCGTCCAGCCCGTGCCCGCGGCCGTCGCCGTAGCGAGTGGCCTGGCCTGGACGGCCGTTCCGGTCGACCAACTTCGCGACACCGTCAGCCGAACGGTCACCCATCTCGCCGCCGATCCGGAGCTGGCCCGCGCGCTCGCTGCAACCCTGCATCGGACCGTCACCAATCCGGCCGCGTGGGATCAGGCCGTCGAGATCGAACGCGCCCGCCAGATGTGGTCCCTGTCCCGTCCACGCAAGGAGAGTTGATGTATCCCACGCTGCGTACGGATGTCGAGCGGGCGACCTGGATCGACAAGACGGTGACCGATCTCGCCGCCTTCGGCGAGCGGCACCGCCAGGAACTTGACACCGCCAACCGCGCGAACCGGTTTCCCCGCGAGGTCTACGCCGAACTCGGCCGGCTCGGTTACCTCGGCCCCCTCGTCCCCACTGAGTACGGCGGCCTCGGTGGCGGCGTCGCGGAATACACCGTGATCAGCGAGGAGGTCGGCCGGCACGGGCTGGTGTCCGGACAGATCGCGGCGCAGGGGCAGCGGTGGCTCCTCGACTGGGGTACCGGCGAGCAGAAGGAGCGGTGGCTGCGCGGCATCGCCACCGGCGAGGCCGTCTTCTCCGAGTGCATCAGCGAGAAGAACGCGGGCTCGTCGTTCAAGACGATGAAGTCCAGTGCGGTGCGCGACGGCGACGACTGGCTCCTGACCGGTAGCAAGACCCACATCAACCTCGGCGCCGATTGCGACGTCACCCTCTTCTACGCCATGGCGGAGGAAGGCCTCACCAGCTTCCTCGTCGACATGACGCTGCCGGGTATCAGTACCCATGTCACGCGTGCGATCGGGCTGCGGCTGATCCGTACCGCGGACGTCGAGTTCGACGGCGTTCGCGTACCCGACTCCGCCCGCCTGGGCGAGGCCGGCGAAGGACTCGCGACGTTCCTGTCCACCTTCAACATCAGCCGCCTCGGCAACGCCTCCGAGTTGATCGGTCTGGGCCGCCGCGCGCTCGAACTCGGGCTGCGCTACGCCGCCGAGCGCCAGGTCGGCGACAGCATGGTCACCGACTTCCAGGGCATTCAGTGGATGGTCGCCGACGCGTGGACCGCGTTGCAGGCCGCGTCGCTCGCCCGCGACGACGCCGCTCTCGCGCACGAGCGCGGTGCGGACATCGCGCTGCACACCACGACCGCGAAACGGCTCGCGATCAGCGCCGCCGAGCAGGCTTCGGACGCCTCGTACAGCCTCGTCGGCGGTCACGGGCTCTATTGGGACACCCCGTACACCGACATCGCCAACGACATCAAGGTGCTCAAGGTTGCCGGGGGATCGGCCGAGATCATGCGCAACTACATCGCCCGTCGCATCCTGTCCGACACCGGCCACCAAGGTCTGGCATGAGCAACCTCGCAGTGGCGTTCGTCGAACAGGCCGCAACCCGGCCCGACCTGCGCCTCGGCACGGTCGACGACCAGGTCACGCTGCCGGACGCCCTCGCGTCGGCCGCCGGCCGAGCCCGGACGCTGCTCGATGCCGGTCTGCGCTCAGGACAACGCGTGGCTCTCGCGGCGCCGACCTCGACCGACTACATCATCACCTGGCTCGCCTGCCTACTGGCCGGCACGCCCGTGGCGCTGGTCAACCCCACGTACCCGGACGAGCTCGTCGAGCGGATGCTCGATCCGCTCGCCCCGGATCTCGTGCTCGGCCCCGACGAGATCGCGCAGGCCCGGCTCGACGGCCGGGCCGATGTCGCGGCCCTGCCGGGGCTCGCGGTGGACGCGTTCGCGGTCGCGTCGTACATGCACACCTCCGGCACCACGGGTCTGCCCAAGTTCTGCGTCCAGACGCATGACTACTTCCGGCGCATATCGACGGCGATGGCCGCAGCGCTTGACCTGCGATCGAGTGACCGGTTGCTCGCCCCGCTGCCGCTTTTCCACATCAACCCGATGGGCTACGGGATCATCACGGCGCTGCTCACCGGCGCCGACGCGCTCACGGTGTCGAAGTTCTCCGCCAGCGCATTCTGGCCGGCTGTCGTGGAGGAGCAGATCACCGTGCTCATCCTGCATGCCCCACCCGTCGAGATCCTCAAGCGCGCGACAACGACCGACGACGCGGCCGGCCACCGGGTGCGGACGATGTTCTACGCCGACGCCGAGTTCCTGCAGCGATTCGCGGTGCCCGCGGCCGTGTCCGGCTACGGCTCGACCGAGGCCGGCGGCGTGTCGCACCTCAGGCGTTGGTCGGCGACCGACGACATTCCCGCGGACGCGAGCCGGCACGGTGGGCCGGGGCGCGCCGACATCGAGTGGCGCGTCGACGGCAACGGCATGATCTTCGTGCGCGAGCGGGAGCACGCGGCGCTGTTCGACGGCTACGTCACGGCCGAGGGGCTGAACCGGGCGCGCGCCGCGGACGGCTGGTTCGACACCGGCGACCTCGGCCGCGCCGAGGCCGACGACTATCTGGTCTTCCTCGAACGCCGGGCGGAGTCCATTCGGGTCAAGGGTGAGTTCGTTCCGATCCCGTTCGTCGAGAACCACCTGGCCGGCGTGGCCGGCCTAGACGACCACGCGCTGTGGAAACGCCGCGGCGCGCTCGTCGACGAGGAGGTAGTCCTATACGCGGTCGCGGACCCGCTGCCCCTCGAGCAACTGCGCCGCAAGATCGCGGAACTCCCCGCCTTCATGCGCCCGGTTGCCATCGCTCGCGTGAGTGGGCTGCCGCGTGACGCGGCCGCCGGCAAGGTGCAGCGTCGGCTGCTCGCCGAACGCCCAGTCCTTGACTGGGTCGAGCTCGGATGACCATGCCGATTCGGCCGGAGTGGGCGCGGGGGATGACCGACCTGCACACGCATGCGTCCCCGAGCCTGCTGCCGCGCCACGGCGACGACCGCACCACTGTCGCGGCCGAGCGTGCGGTCGGGTTCAGCACCGTCGTGCTCAAGGCGCACGAGGGAAGCACCGTCGAGCGGGCGGCAGCGGCCGGCGACGACGTGTACGGCGGGATCGTCCTCAACAGCCCGGTGGGCGGGGCGAACCCCGACGCCGTCGAGGTCGCGGCCCGCCTTGGTGGGCGCGTCGTGTGGATGCCCACAGTGTCGGCCCGCACGCACAAGGCGGGCGCCACGTCGCCGGAACTGTCAGTGCACCGCGGTTTCGAACTCGGGCCGGTCGAGGTCCTCGGCGACGACGGTGCGCTACTGCCGCGATGGCACGACGTACTCGATGTCATCAGTGCCCACGATCTGGTGCTGGCCAGCGGACACCTGTCCGCTGACGAGACCGTCGTGCTCTTCCGCGAGGCGCGTCGCCGCGGCGTGCAACGGCTCATGGTCAACCACCCCAAGATGGCATTCCTGCGCTGGAACGACGACGCCGCCGCGGCGCTGCAGGCCCTCGACGCGCACCTCGAACTCGGCATCCTCCCCGACCTGCTCGGGGACGCGGCCCATTCCAGCCTCACCCTCACCGCCAGCTACCCGACCTCGCTGCTGGTCTTCGGCGGCGACCTCGGTCACGCCGACCACGACCCGCCGGGAGTCGCGGTAGCCCCCTGGCTGCACGACCTCGAACGCCACGTCGGTCCGGAGACGGCCGCGGCCATCATGACCACCCAGACACGGAGCCTGCTGATATGACCACGATTGCGCTATTGCCCGGCGACGGAATCGGCGCCGAGATCCTCGACGGCCCGGTCGCGTTCCTGCGCGAACTGGAGGAACAGGGCGCCCCGGTTGCCCTCACCGGCCCGTGGCCCTACGGCACGACCGGCTGGGCGCAGACGGGCTCGATACTGCCGGCGCAGACCGTCCAGGCGTGCCGCGACGCGGACGTGATCCTGTCCGGCGCCGTCGGAAGTCACCCCGGCATCACCGCCGACCAGTGCCCGAATCCGGAGGCGGCCCTGATCGAGCTGCGGCACATCTTCGACCTGCGCATCAGCATCCGGACGGTCCGCGTCCCCGGTGCCGACGACGTGATCATCGTCCGCAACATCACCGGCGGCGCGTACGCCGGCCCCGACCGGCGCGTCGAGAGCGACGGCGTCCGCGCCGCCGAGGATCGGCTCGTGCTCGATCCCGTACGCGTCCAAGAGGTCTTCGACATCGCCGTGGACTACGCGCGTCAGTACCCGGACCGCCGTGCGATCAGCGTCGACAAGGCCAGCGTCTTCGCGACCTCACGGCTGTGGCGCCGAACGGCCCGCGCGACGGCGGCGGCCACCGGCGTGCCGTTCGCCGACGTCAACGTCGACCGCGCCGCCTACGAGCTCGTGAGGTACGACCAGCTTCCCGCCGTGATTGTCACCGAAGGCCTGTTCGGCGACATCCTCTCCGATGTCGTGTGCGCGCGCGCCGGCTCGCCCGCGCTGTGCGGGTCAGCGACGATCAATCCCGACCGGTCATTCGGTAACGGTGCCACGGCCCTGTTCGAGCCCGCGCACGGATCGTCACCGCACCGCACCGGAAGCCGGCGCTCCAACCCGACGGGCGCGTGGCTCGCCCTCGCCGACCTGTTCGCCTGGTGCCCGGATCTCGCTGCCCTCGACCTGCACACTCACGTCCGGCGCGCCCTCGACACCGTCATCGACAGGGTGGATCCGACCTACGACCTCGCGCCGGCGGGCGCGGCAACCGTCGACCTCGACGAGTTCAACGCCCATGTCCTCGATGCTCTGACGACGGTGACGGCATGACGCCGGCCGATCTGACCAAACCCGGATTCGAGCCCTCGCGGGCGGTTACCCGGGTCCGAGGCGCATCGTTACGCAAGGCGCAGCCGCCCACGGAGGCACACGGATGACGACGCCGTTCCGCCAGCTGCACCACATCTGCCTAGTCGTGCACGACATCGACCAGACCGTCGCGTACTACGAGTCACTCAACATCGGCCCCTGGCAGGACTACCCGCCCCTCACCGAGTACACCCGCCTCGAGACGCCGAACCCCGACGCGTTCCACCAGATGAAGTACCGCTTCACCGATCTCGACAACTTCCAGCTGCAGCTGTGTCAGCCACCCGACCTCGACTGCCCGCAACGGCGCTTCCTCGACGATCACGGCGAGGGCGTCTTCCAGCTCGGGTTCGAGTCCGATGTCGACGCCGCAGTCGCACAGGGAACCGCACTCGGACTCGACGTGATCATGCGGGGGCAACGGGACAACGGTTCGGGCTTCGTCTACTTCGACACCCTCGACCGGGCCGGCGTCGTGCTGATGGCGCGCAAGACCGCGAGATGACATGCACGTCCTGATCGTTCACGCCCACCCGGAGCCGCACTCGTTCAACGGCGCGCTGAGCCGGCCGGGCCGAGCAGGACAAGCTGGCGCGGGCCGACCTGGTGATCCTGCAGTACCCCGTGTGGTGGTTCTCGATGCCGGCGGTCCTCAAGGGCTGGGCCGACCGCGTATTCACCCGCGGCTTCGACGTCCGCACGCCGTTCGTCACCCATACGCCGGGCAGGCTCACCGCCGAGCAGCGCGCCGACGCGCTCGCGCGCTACGCCGACCACCCGCGCGACATCGACGCCATCCCGCGGGCGCTGGACGGCTGAGGGTGCTGAGCCGGATCGTTACTGCTGACCCCGCACCGCGCCCCCAGCTCCCGTCGTTCGGCGGCGGGCAGTTGATTCACGTGGTGGTCTTGCCGAAGTACATCAGTTCCCACAGCGCCGGTGCGGTCACCGTTTCCGGTTCGGCATTGCTGGTGATGTGTTCGACGGTGACGTCGCCGGTGAATCGCATGTAGGCGCCGTCGAACCCGGTGAGCTTGGCGAGGACGCGTTTGGGGCCGGTGACGGATTCGATCATGCGGTCTTGGACGATGGTGTGCTCGCGGCGGAAGGTGACCCGATAGTGCTCGCCGCCGTGGGCGGTGGCGTCGTAGGTGTAGACCGTGGTGTCGGCGACCGGCTTGCCGGTGATCCGGTCCGGATGCTCGTCGGTCTTCTCGAAGCGAACCTGGGAACTTTCGTCGGCCAGGATCTTGCCGTCCTTGGCGAGCATGAAGATCGGCAGCTCGGTGTGGCCGTACTTGCGCTCGGCTGTGATGTTGGAGGCGATCACGCAGTAGTCACCCGCCTCGGCGCGCGCCCAATACCAGTGATGGATGAGCTGGGGCATCTCCGCGTCGCCCCAGTTGTGATCGTGGTAGCCGGTGCCGGTCAGGGTCCGGGTCTGGCCGTCGACGGTGAGAGTGGCCCGCACGGTGCCTTGGGGGACTGAGGGCAGCCACGCGAACAGGTGTGGCTGATCGTCTCCGAACAGGATGTGCCCG
>JAODNL010000042.1 GCA_025465405.1 Pseudonocardiales bacterium
CGACTCCGTACTTGGAGAAGTCGATCTTCGCCGGCGCGAAGACGCCGGCTGCGTCGAAGTCCTTGACGCCGCGCAGCGCCGTCATGAACTCGGTCCGTGACGCGTTCGACTTGGCCGCCGCCGCGAATCCTGCCACCAGAGCCTGCACATCCTCGTAGGCCGTCTGCTCGGCATAGGTCGGCGCACCGGTGATGCCGCCGGCCACGAGCACAGCCTTCATCTTCTGGGCGCCCGGGGAGCTGGTGAGCTCGACCGGCGCACCCTGCGAGGTGAACGCGAAGCCCTGAGCCGCCGCCGCGGTCGAGGCCGAGGACAGGGTATCGCTGCCGTAGCCGATTGCCAGCAGCGCGACCTTGAGCTTCACGCCCAGCTGCTTGAGCCGGGCCACCAGCGCGTAGGCAGTGTTCGGCGATTCCGACAGCTCGATGCCGTCCACTCCGGCCGCCTTCATCTGCAGCGCGATCGGGCCAATGTCGGTGCCACCGTAAGGAATCGAGGTGTTGACCGGCGAGCCCTTCAGGCCGGCCGCGGTGCAGGAGGCGATGAAGCCCTTGGCCGAGGCCGTGACACTGGGAATGTTGCTGGCGCCGATGGAGCCACAGGTGGTGACGCCCTGGGACTTCATGAACGTGCCGTAGGCGGTGGTCGACAGATCCTCGTCGAATTCGCCGAAGGTGTTGAACAGGTTGGTGTTGCTCGGCAAGTTCCACTCCGGGCCGTCGATGCCCGGTCCGATCACCGGCACGCCCTGCGCCTTGAGGTAAGGCTCGGCTCCGAAGAACACCGAGGTCATAGGCACGATCGCGAACACATGCTTCTGCTGCACCAGCGACTGAGCCGCACTCAGCGCACCGGCCGGGGTCGACGTCGTGTCCGCGGTGACGATGGAGAGCTTGGCCCCGCCGAAGACGCCACCGGCGGCGTTGACCGCGTTGACGGCGGCGGTGATGCCCTTCTCCGAGGTCGGCGCGTAGGTCGCAGCCGACAGACCGGTCTCGTCGATCATGACGCCGATCTTGTAGGTGCCACCGCCCGAACCACTGCTGCCAGCGCTACCGGTGCCGCCGCCTCCCGAGCTGGTCTTCGATGACGAGCTGCACGCCACGACCACAACCGCCAGCAACGGCATTGCCACCAACAGCGACCATTTCGACCTTCGCATGCACAGCCTCCTATAGAGTTGGATCAACGGTGACGTGTACGCACAGCGCAGAACGATCCGGTCGACCCGCCATTCTGCAGCCCTGTTGCTTGACCTGCGTCACCGACGGACGTCGGGTCCGACCTAGGCCCGACCCCACCAATCTGGGCCGGACCGGCTGATTGACTCCCGGTATTATTCCATGCTGTGACATCTATCGATCCGTAGACAGCCGAAAGTGTGTCTTGATCCTGCGTGGATGTCAACAGGCGGGTGGAACCGCGTGAGAACCTGGCGCTTACGCCTGACCAGGGCCTCTATCCATCGTCGGACCAGACCGATCTCTTCCAGCTGGTGCAGAAGCTTCTACCCGACTGACGGACCGTAGTCCACCACGACGGTCAGCGACGAAGACCTCCTGCGAGAGCGCTCCGGGACTAGCCCCACCGCTCGGAGGTCTACGTCATCTCACGACAACGCACCGACCGATGTCGGTCCGGATAAGAACTAGCCCTTGAAGTTGGCGGCCGACGCGCCGGCCTTGCGCCCGAAGAAGATCGCGTCGCCCAGCGAGCTGCCGCTCAGGTAGCCCCAGGCCGGAATGCCGGAGGCCGTCCGGCCGCCCGCGTAGAGTCCGGGGATCGGCTCGCCGTCCACATGCAACACCTCGCCCGTGGCCTTGGTGCGCAGGCCGCCGATCGTGAAGCAACCGAAGGAGCCGAGTTCCTTGGTGACGGGAAACGCCGCGAACGGTGACTTCAACGGCCGCAGGTACTGCGCCTTCTTGTGGAACTGGGGGTCCTCGCCGTTGGCGGCGTGCTTGTTGTAGTAGTCGATGGTCGCCTGCAGCGCACCCGGCGGGAAGCCCGCCTCCTTCTCCAGCTCCTCGATGGTCTCGCACACCCAGGTGGGCTGCTGCGGGAAGAGCCGGCCCTCCTCCGGATAGTTCTCGAAGATTTCTTCGTCGAAGACGGCAAAGGCCTTGCCGTCCTGGCGGTAGAGGATGTGCTGGCCGACCCGGCCGCCATAGGTGTCCTCGTTGACGAAACGCTGGCCCTGCTGGTTCACCACGATCGACGGCCACAGCAGCGGCGCGTCGATCATCACCGAGACCTCGGCGCGGTCCATGAGCTGCACGTCGGCGCCAAGAGCCTGGGCGATCTTGATGCCACGGCCGTCGTCACCCTCGGTGCCGACGAGGAAAGTGCCATAGGCCGGGGGCGCGAATTGCGCCATCATCTCCGGGTTGGTCAGGAAGCCGCCGGCGGTCAGGACCACGCCGCGCCGGGCGCGCACCGTGACCTCCTCGCCGTAGCGGCGAGCGACGACCCCGACCACCCGGCCGTCGCTCTCGGTCACCAGGCGCTCGACCCTGATGTCCAGCTCCGTGCGCACCCCCAGAGCCTCGGCGCCGGAGGACAGGTGCTTGAGCACGACCTGCCCCGGGCCGGCCTCCGGGGATACCGAGGTACCCGGTTCCAGGTACGCGACATGGGCACGGGGGGCGGGGGTGGCGAGCTCGTTCCAGGGGTACGCGTTCTCGCCGCCGGACCAGGTCAGGCCGTAGTCGGCCGGTGACTGCCAGGTCGGGCCGTCGAAGAACCTCTCCTTGTAGGGAATGCCGAAGGAGACCAGCCAGTCGAAGTACGACACGCCCTCCTCGCAGTAGACCTGGCAGCGCTCGACGTGCGTCGCGGGGCTCGGCCCGCTGGTGGGGCCGGTCGACGCGATCAGGTGGTTGTAGAAGTTCTCCGGAGTGTCCTGGATGCCGCAGGCCTTCTGCAGGGCTGTGCCACCGCCGGTGTAGACATAGCCGCCGGACAGACCCGAGGCACCGCCGACACCACCGGCCCGCTCCAGGACGAGGGTGTCCGCGCCGGCGCGGGCAGCCTCGATGGCTGCCCCGGCCCCGGCCCCGCCGTAACCCGTGACCACGACGTCGGCCTCGATGTCCCAGGACTTGACCTCGCTGGCAGCGCGGGGGCGAACCGAATCATTCGTAGCCATGTGACTGACCTTCCCTCTGTTCGGTGATGTGCCGTTACCGGTGTCGTGCGTCATCGCAGACGGACTCCATCAATCGGCCGGGTACGGCGACGATGGCCCGGCGACCAACTTGCCTGACCGATCAACCGGGCTGTCGGCGCACTAACCATGTCGCAACACCCGCCTGCCAGTACAGATCGCGCCTGATCAGCCCGCTCGACAGATAGACAAACATGAAATTGACCGACCGGCAAGAGTCGATCAGCCGAGACGGGGTCAGCCGAGCAGCGTCGACAGCGCGGAAATTTCACGACGTCTGTTCGGACTGACCGTGACGGCGCCATGTACATCCTCGCCACGGTTCGTGATCCACGGCGGGGCGAGCTGGCCGGGCTCCGATGGGAGTACGTCGACCTCGACGCCAAGCACTTGTCGATCGTCGAAACGCGAGCGCTCGTGGCCGGGACGCGCGTCAGAGACTCGACCCCGAAGACACTACCCAGCCGCCGCCGGGTGCCCCTCGACGATGCGCTCGTGGCAGTCCTCCGCGACCACCGCGAGCGCCAACTCGAGGACCGACTCGCGGCGGGAGTCGCATGGCACGACGGCGGCCACGTGTTCATCAACGAGATCGGGCAACCGATGCACCCGGACCACATCTCGGACCGGTTCGGGAAGCTCTGCAAGCCGGCGGTCGTCCCCGTGATCCGACTGCACGACACCCGCCACACCGCTGCGACGATGCTCTTAACCCTCGGCGTGCACCCTCGAGTGGTTCAGGAGATGCTCGGGCACGCCAACGTCAAGATCACTCTTGACACCTACTCTCACGTCACCGCGACGATGGGCGACACGGCCGGCGCACAGATCAGCGCCGCGGTGCTGGGAGGCTGACGGGTGATGTTGCCTTGATCTTGCGCCGGTGATCTTGCGGACGGCTACGGTCCCCGGATTTGCTGGCTCCCCCGACTGGACTCGAACCAGTAACCCTCCGATTAGATCTTGGTCCGTTTGGCCGCGCTGGCTGATGACGGAAACCGTTGCTGCGTAAGGGATGCAGCGTTGATCAACTTTGCTGGAGTTGGCTGCTTTCGGCCATTTTCGATGAGTAAACGATGTATTGATCTTGAAATCCGAACCAATTGACCGGCTCGGATGGCGTCCTCGCGGGGGCCGGTATGCCGTCAACACGGCTGGACAACGACGACACCTGCGGCGTTCGCCGCGCCCGCAAGCTCGGTGTCGTAGGTGACGATCTCGTCGGCGCCGACGCGGAGCGCGACCGCCAGATGCAGGGCGTCGTTGGACCGCAGCCGCCCGGGAAGCGTCCCGGCTGTGAGTAGATCACCGCGGGTGAGATCGATCAGCGAGACGGTGTCCAGGACGATTGCGACCGAGTCGAGCTCGACGTCGTCGGGGTGCCGGTTGGCAGCGCAGTGCAGTTCGGTGTGCAGCAGCCACGACGCGACAAGCTGTCGCTCCGCCTCGGCCGCCTGCAGGTACGTAGCCAGGGCAGCGGATTCAGATTCCTCGACCAGGAGCTTCATCGCCGCCGACGTGTCGAGGTAGCTGATCACCAGGGCCCTCGCGCGTCCTCAACGAGCTCGGTGCTCGTCCGCTTCGCGTTGCGTCGGCGAATGGTGCTCAAGTCCGCGACGGGTCTACGCGCAAGCCGCGCCTGACCCTGCTCCACCAACCGATCCAGCGAGCCCCCAGCGGGAGGCGAGATCACCGCGGCGACTTGCCCGTTGTTGGTCACCTGGACGGTCTCTCCAGCCGCCACCGCACGCAGGATCTCGCCGCTGCTGTTGCGCATCTCGCGGTGCGTGACCGTCCTCATGTAGCACAGCGTAGCACGTCGGGCTCGCTGCACCCCTGGCCGAGGACATCGACGTCGTGCTCCCAGCCGTCGCCGAAGTCATAGGCGTCGACGAACCGGGTCGGCAGGTCGGCGAGCCGTCCGCCCCGGTCGCACTCTTCTCAGACGCGGGCTAAACGCCGACGACCACTGGCGTCTCGCGATCGTTCAATGCAGCTGAAGCTCGATCCGCTCCCGAAGCCGCGCTTGGTACGAGTCCCCTCGGCTCCTCCTCGAATCGCCCGATGTCCACCAACCGGGCAGAGCCCGTTAGATCTGGCACGGGCGACTACGCAATGGATGTTGTCAGTTGGTGAGCGTCTCTACCTTCTAGCCGATCGGCGGGTATCCGGCGCGGTGCGTTCGGCAGTGCCGCGGCGGTACGGACGCCCAACGCAACAGCGCCACTGACCCTTTGCGGTTCACCGGTTCATCGATTCACCCCAACGTCCGCCGACATCGCGGACGAAGCTCTCCAACGCTGTCCTGAGACGGAGAGGGCTGCCCGCGCACATTCGGCAGCAGACACCCGGGGGCGTGATCGGCACGCGCAGCTGTGCGGACCATCTATGGCAGGCTCCGTATGTCGTTGTCGTCGAAGACGATCTCAACAAGCGGGCTAAACGCAAGCCACGCTTCGAGATCGTGTCTCTGGCCGCCGGTCCGCGCCGCGATGTCGGGCCGATTTTGCAAGTCGAGGACGGTGGTGATTACTCTCCGTCGCGTCTGCTCGTCTACCGACGCGGCGGTCGCCGGCAGGTCGACGGTCACGCCATGCTTGAGATGCACGGTGAAGTGTGGATTTGCGCGCAGGTTCGCGTACCAATTGCGGGGGCCGGGAACCCCTGTGAGATACCACCGCTCATCGACCCTGTGAAACCAGACCTCGATTCGACGCGGCTGACCGGTGCGTGCACCGACGGTCGTGATGTCAATCGTGTACTCCACCGGTGGGGAGTCCGGGCCGATTTGCAGCGCGCTGGCCACGGCCGTGTCCAGGCTCATCGTTCGATCTCCTGGTCATGATGCGGACGGACATTGGCCAGGGCCTCAGTCTGAGGCACGACACGCTGCTTCATGTCGATCTCCACTCCAATCATCGCCCTCACGCTGCACGCGGTCGGCGTTTCCTGCTCAGGCGGTTTGCGTTAGACCCTGTCGGACAAGCGAACTCCAGCTAGACGCCCGTGTGCCAGCTCAGATCCATCCGAGCTAGGTCACTGCATTACAGACCGTGATTCGAGAAAGCCCTCGAGACCGTAGGCTCCGTATTCCCGTCCAATTCCGGACTGCTTGAACCCTCCGAACGGAGAGAGCGGCTCGTACCCGCCGTTGATCGACACTCGACCGGCCTGAAGACGCGATGCGATGCGGCGCGCTCGCTCGGGGTCGGACGAGAACACATACGCGTGCAGGCCATAGTCGGTGTCGTTGGCGATCTCTACGGCGTGATCCTCGTCGCGGTACGTGAGGATCGAAAGCACCGGCCCGAAGATTTCCTCGCGCGCGATTGTCATGTCGTTGGTGACGTCGGCAAACAGTGTCGGCCTAACGAAGTAGCCATCCGGTAGGCCCTCAGGGCGTCCGGGACCGCCGACGAGGATTCGTGCGCCTTCTTCGACACCGCGGCAGATGTAGGACTGGACACGCTCCCATTGCCGTTCGCTCACCATGGGGCCGATCGCGGTCGCCGGGTCGCTCGGATCGCCGACCGGGAAGTCGGCCATATGCGCTGTGGCGGCGGCGAGTGCCTCGTCCAATCGGCTCTCTGGGACGAGGATGCGTGTGCCGGCGACGCAGGCCTGGCTGCTGTTGACGAAGCCGGAAAAGAGCGCGCCCACGATGGCAGACTCGAAGTCGGCGTCGTCGAGGATGATCGACGGAGACTTACCGCCGAGTTCGAGCGTCAAGCTCTTTAGTGTGTCGGCCGCCTCCCGGAAGATGACCTTGCCGACCGCAGTCGACCCCGTGAAGGAAATTCTGGGTACATCAGGATGTCGCGTGATAGTGGTCCCGACCACGTCGCCCAGCCCGGTCACAATGTTGAAGACCCCGTTCGGCAGTCCCGCTTCGTGAAGGGCTTGGGTCATGACATTGGTCTGGGTCGCGCTCATCTCACTTGGCTTGATGACGACGGTGCAACCGGCCGCCAATGCCGTCGCGAGCTTGTCGGCGATGAAGAACAGATTCGAGTTCCACGGTGTGATCAGACCGGCGACGCCGACCGGCGCCATCTGTACGGTCGCAGTACCTACCTGCCGAGTGAAGTTGAAGCTTTCCAGGGTTTTGATCATGTCGCCGAATGCACCGGCGGCGCTATCGACCAGCCACTCGTTGCGCACCGGTGCGCCGAACTCAAGGAGGACCGCCTCCAGCATTTCGGTTCTCTTCGCGGCCACTGCGGCTTGAAGTCGGCGCAGCGCGTCGATGCGCTCTTCGGTAGATGTCGCTGACCATGCCGGCAGCGCGCGCTTTGCCGCGGCGATAGCCGTCTCGGTATCCACTTCGTCGGCGAACTGGACCTGCCCGATCACCTGCCCAGTGGCGGGATTGAACAGGTCCGCGAGGTCCGTGCCGTGCGGGGTGACGAATTTACCGTCGATATAGATCTTGTCGATCACGTTCTGTTCCATGGCGGTCTCCTAGATTTCGGTACCTCCATGAGATCAGCGCCGCCGGCCCGAGGGACAGCAAGATCCTCTCGCGTCCTTGCACGATCCTCTCTCGATCAGCGTCTTCTACGGCAGCACCGCGTATGTCGGGCGGGCCTCGGCACGCATGCGCGCTGCGTCAATGCTGGGCGGTGCACCGAACTGGCGTCGGTACTCCCGGCTGAACTGGGATGGATTGTCGTATCCGACGCGGTGACCGACGCCGGTGATGTCGTTCGGACGGTTCGCCAGTAGCAATCTCGCGGTCTGCAAGCGGATCTGTTTCTGGAACTGAATCGGGGTCATCGCTGTTACCGCCTGAAAGTTCCGGTGGAATGCGGAGACGCTCATACCGGAAACGTGTGCTACTTCCTCGACCCGGAACGTCTTGCTGTAGTTCTCCTTGATCCATTGCACCGCCCAGGTGATGTGGTTCAAGCTGCTGTCTGCGAGGCCGAGCTGGCGGACTACCTCCCCTTGTTCTCCGGTCATCAGCCGCCACAGGATCTCTCGCTTTACCAGCGGAACCAGTGCCTTGCGATCCCGCGGCCGGTCAATCAGGCGCACCAGCCGCACGATCGCGTCGAGCAAGTCGTCCGGTGCGTCGCTGACCGCGATTCCCGTGCGCACGGGACCCGCTGATACCGGGAGGTCCCCCGGCCCGGCCTGCAGCAGCACCTCTGCGATAGCGGCCGGCTCCAGGGTCATCCCGAAACTGAGGGTGGGCTCCCCCATGCCAGTGTCGATAACATGCCCCGTCACCGGAAGATCGACTGACGCGACGAGGTATTGACCAGCGCCATAGTCGTAGACGCGGTCTCCCAACGCGAGGCGCTTTCCGCCCTGGGCGACGACCACCAACACCGTGCCCGACATCGACGACTGCGGCGAATGGATGTGGTCGGTCTTGCAGATCCGAACGCCGTCGAGAGCAGTGGTCAAATCGGGACGGACATGCCTGTCCAGCGCGTCGCGGAGCTCAGTCAGAGACATGTCACGATTGCACCACAGAACTAGCGGCGCCTGCCCAGTACCGAGAGGAATGTGCAAGAGCTCGTAAGTTCCTGAACGCCGTCGACTGTCGCCGCGACGTCTTCACCAGGGGCCACGAGGGCCAACAACCGCCTCGACCCGGCGCTTGTCAAGCTAGGACAGATCGGTCACAAG
>JAODNL010000048.1 GCA_025465405.1 Pseudonocardiales bacterium
ACGATCCATCGATGACAACCTGCCGGGCATCCTCGAAGCAGCGGTCAGGTCCCGCGGAAGTAAGGCGCGCGTTCGAGGACAGCTCACGATCGAGGAAGTGCAACAGTGTCTGGGTCGCACGATCGACAGAATAACCTGTCGGCGCCGCCTCCTTGATTTCCCGCCCGAACTGGACGAGCTCGGCGGTGCCGGGGTGGTCGGTATGCTCGGCCACAAAACGGCCCCACACGTTGTCGACCTGCTCGACGGTCGTGTCTGCGTTGAGAAGTAGGTAGCGGTCGCCCTGCGCGTCGTACGCGTAGACAAAGCCGCGACCATCACGAGCGGCGTCGCGAAACGGCGCATATGACACGCGGATTCCGCCGCTAGCTCCCCAGCGCATCCCGTAGTCCATCTCGGGACCGTGATCACCGAGCTTGAGCCCTTCCCAAGCCAATGCCGAAAGCCATTGCGGTTCTACGAGCTCGACGCTGGCGGCGTCGATCCTGATCGTGGTCGTCGCGTCCATCCCGTTCGCACCCTCTCGATCGATACGTCGTCGAGATGGGCTCGCCGTCGGGGATCCCGGCTGGGGTGCGCAGCTCAGTACGGGAGCACGCCTTCCGGCCACATGAACGGTCACCACCAGATCGCATCTGGTGGTGAGACCCGTCATGGAAACGATGCGCGGACGACGCCAGATCGGGTGATACACGGGCGATCTTCAGGGCATCTGCATTCGCCAGCTCAGCGAAGATCACCCATGTATCAAGCGTTATACGAGCCGCTTTCGGCGCGGCAAACAAGTTGCCGATTTTGCGCTCAGCCACCCGGGTCGGAACTCGTCGTTATGGATCCTCGAAATCGGCCTGCCGGCTCAGGCGTCTTGACGGGTGATGGTCATTGCGGAATGGGTCGACGGCACTGTCCGGTGTTTGCGCTCCACGTGCGACGTGTCGTGAGGCGAGCGCCTTGATACGGCACCTCGCCGACGAGAAGGCCTGGGATCGCTGGCGTCGATGTCTAAATGCCGTGAAGCGTCGTGGCCCTCGGCACCTCGCCGATTGAAGCAACTGAACAGGGGCGCTCGAGAGATGCCGAGTAGAGCGTGTATCGAGAGCTGGTCTTGTTCACATCGGCGTCGATATGTGCGAGCAGAGTCGATATGTGCGAGCAGATCGGAGTTGAGGGGTTTCGTCTGTTGTGTTGTTGTCTCACATCGAATCTATATCGAAGGACCGCCAAGGTGGGCGGCCGATGGCGCAGATGCCTACAAGAGTGGGAGGCAGCTTCCGAGCGGCCGAGGTATAGGCGGTCTGAGTTATGGAGTCTCTGATCGTGGGGGGCGTGGCCCTCGCTTACTGCGGTCAGGTCGCCGCATTTGCGCCCCGAACGTTCTGTTGCATAGCTTTTGCCCAGCTAGTGTTTTCGTTGGCGGTGATGGCTCGGACGACGTCGGCTAGGCGGTCGCGGCGTGTGGCGGGGTCGGTGTACGGATCGACGTGGGCGGAATATAGGAACATTTGCTGCCGCAGCGCCTCGGCGGTGGCGCGGTAGCTGATCCAGTTTGCGTGTAGCTGGAACAGTTGCTGAGTGCCTTCGGCGGCCACGATCGACGCGGCCAGGCTCGCTGTGAGCCACGCCGGAGCACCAATCGCGGCCAGCACGGTCACGGCGCCGCCAAGGACAAGGGTGGCGATCTTGAGCGCCTGATAGGGACGCCGACATCGGTTAGCGGCCCGGTCGTACCAGTGGAACCGTGCATTCAGCTGCTTCCACACCAAGTCGCGACGCTCTGCCTCGTCGGGCGGCGCGGGAAGGGTGTCGGCCTGCCAACCCGTCTCCTCAACCGCGCCACCCGGATCCGGAAATGGTGGGTGGGGGACAGGGCTGGACGGAGTCGCCGCATTCGTCATGTACTGCAGACTGACACGAACAGCCGCGGTGACGCCATCGGGCGCGCCACGGTTACGGGGTCGATCGATGCCGGCGGTCGGGCGAGGGGAGGATGGGCGGGTGGACGCTGCGTGGCAAGCAACTGCTTGATCGTCAGCTTCTCCAGGAAGAGGACCGCGATGCGATGGCGGCGTTCGATCACGGTGCCACCTCCACTGACAACCAGAGCGCAATTATCAGTATTCGCAGATGGTTAGCCCATCCGCACGATCCGATCGCTGCTCATTCATCTCAATTCCGGGAAGACCTGGTGGTCGACCCATCCGTACTTCGCGATGTCGCCCCGCCTGCTCACCGATCGCGGTCGACGACGCGACCAACCCGGTCGGCCCGCGAGCAGACCCCCCGCGTCGCGATCACCGCGCAGCGCACGTATCGGTTAATTTGAGCGATCGCGACGTCGGCGGCTCTTGACCCGTGCAGCTCTATGGATAGCGCCCGGCCGCCCCGCGAAGGTGGCCGCAGGGCCGGTCGACGCGCATCAGCTCATCGTCCGCCGGCTGAATTGGGTGATCTCGTTGGTTACCCCGCAGGCGATGACGCGAACGCCTTGATACGGCACCTTACCGACGAGAACGCCGGGGATCGCTGGAGTCGATGTCTGGCTGACTTGAAGCTCGCTGGCCCTCGGCACCTCGCCGATTGAAGCCGCTGAAGACGAGTGCTCGAGGACGCCGACTATCCACAGATGCGTTACCTAGTGATCCATGCTTCCTGACGCGATCCTTCACCTTAGGATTGGTTTCGATAGAGCCCCGGGGGTCCGCGGAGCCCTCGCTTGGCGGGGCGTTTATACCGGTCGCGGTCTGCATGTCGAGACAACGCATCCGCCCACGCCGACGGCTCGAGGAGCCCGTCGGCGCTGAGCGATCTTGCGGCGGTCTGCCAGGGATAGCAACGAGTGCGATCGGCCGGAGCGAGTGGTGCACGGCGCGGACTGGCTGCGACAGGGCGATGAGTGCCGGTCGGTCGTGCATCGCCCGTTCGGCGGCGTCGGAATCAGCGGCGTCGGTAAGGAGGGCGGTCGGGCCGGCTTCGAGGAATTCCTGCGTATCAAGAGTGTAGCCATCGCGATCCGCTAGGCCCGGTTCGCGCTGGCACCGCAATCGGCTCCGGCCACCCCCACTTGCTCAAAGGACCGGCGGCGGGATCCCCTCGGCACTGGCGGCGAGAACCGGGTCCCAGTCGCATACCGCGCAACCATGCCGGATTGACGAATGCCCGAACTCAAGTGCAGCCCGAAAAGGGTCGGGCGCACTGCAGACATCGCTCCAGTTCAAGACGTACTCACCTAGATTCACATCCCAGCGCGCCCCCGGTGGCGACAGGGTCGCACCGTCGAGGCCCTCAGTTGCCGGGAAGGCGAAGGCGAAGAACGCGGCGTGCGGGTAGCGCGCGTCGCCGGGCCACCAGCCGATCTCGATCTGTTGCTCATTGGCAGAATTGCGCATGATGAAGCCCCGTGAGGGAGGATCGACCGGTTCACCAGA
>JAODNL010000126.1 GCA_025465405.1 Pseudonocardiales bacterium
CTCGCGGATCACCGGCGCGCTCTCGCCGGTGATCGCCGATTCGTCAACGCTGGCGATGCCGTCGATGACATCGCCGTCGCCGGGAATGACATCGCCCGCTTCGCAGACGACCCGGTCGCCCTGCCGCAACAGCGGAGCGGGTACCGGCTCTTCGCTGCCGGTGAAGTTGTTCCTGTCGATGAGCCGGCGCGCGACAGTGTCGGTCTTCGCCCTGCGCAACGCGTCAGCCTGAGCCTTGCCCCGCCCCTCGGCCACGGCCTCGGCGAGATTCGCGAACAGCACCGTGAGCCACAGCCAGGCCACGATCAGCCACGCGAACACCGACGGGCTCGCAACGGCGATGACCGTCGAGAACACGGCGCCGATCTCGACGATGAACATGACCGGGTTCTTCCACAGCGTCGCCGGATTGAGCTTGCGCAGCGCGTCCGGCGTCGACGTCCAGATCATCCGGGGATCGAGCAGACCCGCCTGCACGCGGTGTGGACCGCCTTGTCCGGAGCCGCTTGGAACCGGCGGCCCAGCGGGACCGGTGTCGACAGTCGTAGTGGCGGACATCAGTGCAGACCTTCCGCGAGCGGACCCAGTGCGAGAGCTGGGAAGTAGGTGAGGGCGACCACGATCAACGTGACGCCGGTGAGCATGCCGACGAACAGCAGACGATGCGTCGGCAGAGTGCCGTCCGATGCCGGCACCGGTTTCTGCCGGGCCAGCGAGCCGGCGAGCGCCAGCACGAACACGATGGGCAGGAACCGGCCGAGCAGCATCACGATGCCGAGAACGGTGTTGAAGAAGACGGTGTTGACCGAGATGCCCGCAAACGCGCTGCCGTTGTTGTTCGCGGCCGACGTGAAGGCGTACAGCACTTCCGAAAGGCCGTGCGGCCCCGAGTTGAGCATGCTGGCCCGCTCACCGGGTAAGGCCATCGCAACCGCGGTGCCGACCAATACGAGCGCCGGCGTGGTCAGCAGGTACAGGGACGCGAACTTCACCTCCCGGCCGCCGAGTTTCTTGCCGAGGTACTCAGGCGTTCGCCCGACCATCAGCCCGGCCACGAAGACCGTCAGCACGGCCAGGATCAAGATGCCGTAGAGCCCTGATCCGGTACCGCCGGGCGCGACCTCACCCAGCATCATGTTGAGCAGCGTCATCGCGCCGCCGAGACTCGTGTACGAGTCATGGAAGCTGTTGACGGCGCCGGTCGAGGTGAGCGTGGTGCCGGTCGCGAAGACCGCTGAATCCGGTACGCCGAATCGTTGTTCGGTTCCTTCCGTCGACGCCCCGACAGCCGTCGGCACCGTTCCGTGGTGCATCGTCTGGACGATGAGCATCAGGGCGACGGAGAGGATTGCCAGCGAGGCCATCACGGCCACGATCGCGCGGCCCTGCCGCTTGTCGCCGACCAGCTTTCCGAACGTGCGCGGCAGCGAGAAGGAGATGCACAGCAGCAGGAAGATCTCGAGCCAGTTCGTCCACACCGTCGGGTTCTCCCACGGGTGGGCCGAGTTCGCGTTGAACGGACCACCCCCGTTCGTGCCCAGTTCCTTGATGACCTCTTGGCTCGCGAACGGACCACCCGGCAGGGTTTGGGTGCCGCCCGTGATCGTGTGGATCGTGGCGTAGTGGTGGAAGTTCTGGATCATGCCGGAGCCGACGAAGATGATCGCGAACACGATCGAGATCGGCAGCAGGATCCGCAGGCAGATGCGGGTCAGGTCGACCCAGAAGTTACCGAGCCGGTCGGTCCGGTTGCGCGTGAATCCGCGCACCAACGCAATGGCGACGGCGATGCCGACCGCGGCTGACACGAAGTTCTGGACGGCCAGGCCCGCCATCTGCACGACGTAGCCCAGCGCGTTCTCTCCGGAGTACGACTGCCAGTTGGTATTGGTGACGAAGCTGGCTGCCGTGTTGAACGCCTGGCTGTGGCTCATCTGCGGGACGGCGTAGGGCGGCCAGAAGTGCTGCTGCACCCGCAAGAAGATGTAGAGGAACACGACCGAGACACCGCTGAATGCCAGGACGGCGCGCAGGTAGCTGCCCCACGTCTGGTCGGCCTCCGAGTCGATACCTCCGGCCTTGTACACGCCGCGCTCCACCGCCAGGTGCCGCTTGCTCGTCAGCACCCGCGCCATGTAGTCACCGAGCGGCTTGTGCACCAGGGCCAGCGCAAGGATCAGGGTGCCGAGAAAGATGATCCCGGCCCAGGTGTCGGTCATCAGAACTTCTCCGGGAACACCAGTGCGATCACCAGGAACACGATGACCAAGATCGAGATGATGAGTCCCACCAGATTCGTGGCGCTCACAGCCTCTCCGCCCCCTTGGCACACAGCGCCAGGAAGACGAAGACGCCGACGATCAACAGGACGAACAGCACGTCATGCACTGTGACTCCAACACGGATGGGTGAACGGCGACCCGCACCGGTCCGCCGGTTTCTCCGCCGGACGTCGAAAGTCAACGCCGCGCCATCGCCGTGTGTCGCCCTCGAACGGCGATATTCACGCACCCGTCACGGCACCCTCACGGCGTTCCGACGGCAGGGGTGAACACGGGCGTCCCACCCGCGCAATTCCGGTCGCCGCCCGGATTCTCACGCGTTCGTCACGGCAACCGTGGCGACAAGATCTCCCCGACTGTCTAACCTTTGGTTATGGGAAATATCGGTCGCGAGCGCCGTCGTATCGAGGTGCTCCCGCTCCCCCAGCCGTCCGCGCCGCCGCTCCCCCAGCCGTCCGCGCCGCCCGAGCCAACGCGAGAACCCGCTCGCGCGAACTAGCCAGGCGGTTGCGCGATGGAGGCGTACAGCGGATTCGAACCGCAGGTCGGCGAGATCGCCGCGCTGCGCACCTTTCGCATCGGCGCGGGCGGTGTGCTGTATCCCCTGTTCGGCGACCGCAGCTGGTCAGATGGCGTGAACACCGCCCAGTGCCGAGCTCATTTCGTCGCCGACGGCACATCCGGCACGCACCCGATTCCGGACGCAGCATGCACGTGCGGCTTCTACGCTTACGCCACCGAGCCGGCGACGCTCGAGTACCCGAACGCGCGCCATGTCCTCGCGGTGATCTCCTGCTGGGGACGTGTCATCGCGGGGACGCGAGGGATCCGGGCCGAGTACGCCCGCGTCGATGCGATCTGGATGTCAGACGCGGTTCCGCCCGGGCTCGCGAAAGAGGTTGCCGCTCGCTACCCGAGCACGACTGTCTACGCCGACAAGGAGGCCATGCTCGCCGAGCATCCGCCGACCGTTCTTGACTGCTATGAGCTTCACTCGCGGCAGCGAACTGCGACGTCCATTGCACTGCGGCTGGCGATCCTCGTCGCGCTCGTCGTCGGCTGCCTTCCGGCGACCTGGCTCGACACGCACAGCGACGCGCAGATCGTCTGGGCGAGCGAACTGTGCTTTTTCCTCGTCGCGGGGATAACCCGCCGCACCCGCACCGACCCCGCCGCGAAGCGCCAGTCCCTGCTGTTCATCGCCGTGGCACTGTGGTTGTTCGCGCCGTACGCCGGCGTTTCCGGAACATTGCTGCTGCGGCTACCACTTATCCAAATGACCGCGCTAACTGTCTTCCAGAGGCACCTGCTCGCGAGAGAGGCAAGCCGCTTCCCAGCGCAGATCGGACAACATTCGCACTAGCTACGGTCCCGCGCTCGATCGGCCATTGCCGCGGCCGATTCCTATACATCGACGGTCGTGCCGACGCGTCGCTCGCGTGCCGCGGACAGGATCAAGGCCGCTGCGGCGGCGTCCTGCGCCGCCACGCCGATCGACTTGTAGAGAGTGAGCTGGTCGACATCCCCGCGACCGGCGGCGCGGTGTCCGGCGAGTTCGCCGATCTCGATCAGGTCGGCAGCGCTGATAACGCCCTCCTGCACCGCGCGGCGAATCTCGACCGCCCCCGAGGGCGGTGGCGCGAGTATCGCCTCGCGGGATTCGACGACGACCAGCGCATCGCGAACAGTGTCGACGTCCACCTCGCCCGTACTCGCCGCGTTGTAGCCAACCGAGTTGACATGTGTACCGGGCCGCAGCCAGCGCCGTAGCACCACCGGCGCCTGTGGGTGGGTGGCAGCACAGACGATGTCCGCCGAGCTCACTGCTTCTTCGATAGACGACATAGGTTCGGTCGGAATTCCGCCGGCATTCAGCTCCTCGGCCAGCATCTCGACCTTTGCGCGGTTCCGGCCGGCGATTCGGATCACTGTCACCCCGGCCAGGCGGATAAGGGCCTGGGCATGGGCCCGGGCCTGGACGCCGGTGCCGACCACGGTCACGACGTGCGCATCGGATCGCGCGAGCAATCTGGTGGCCAGCGCGGAAC
>JAODNL010000016.1 GCA_025465405.1 Pseudonocardiales bacterium
AAGCGTTGATGACACTGCCGAGGAGGCGCTTCGCGGTTTCGAGCGCTTCCCCACCTGGATGTGGCGCAACACCGTGGTGTTGGACTTCGTCGGGTGGTTGCGGGAGCGCAATGACCGGGTGGTCGACGAGCCGGCCAGGGCCGGCTTCTACGGGCTGGACGTGTACAGCCTCTACCGGTCGATCGACGAGGTGGTCGGCTACCTCGAACGCGTCGATCCGCGGGCGGCGGCGCGAGCCCGCGAACGGTACGCGTGCTTCGAGCAGTACAGCGGCGATGACGGCCAGTCCTACGGGTACGCGGCCGCGTTCGGGGCCGGTGAGTCGTGCGAGGACGATGCGATCGACCAGCTCGTCGAGCTGCAGCGGCGTGCGGTCGCCGAGGCCAGGCGGGGCGGGCTGCTGGCCGAGGACGACCTGTTCTACGCCCAGCACAACGCGCGGGTCGTGAAGAATGCGGCGGAGTACTACCGGTCGATGTTCGGCGGCCGGGTGTCGTCGTGGAACTTGCGCGACCGGCACATGGTGGACACGCTCGACGGGCTCGCCGATCATCTGAGCCGAGGCCGTGGAGAGCGGGCGAAGGTGGTCGTGTGGGAGCACAACTCGCACCTCGGCGACGCACGGGCAACGGAATCGATCATGCGCGGCGAACTCAACGTGGGCCAACTCGTGCGCGAGCGGCACGCGGGCGACTGCTGCTCCATCGGCTTCACGACCTACACGGGCACCGTGACGGCCGCCGACGACTGGGGCGGCCTCGCTCAGCGCAAGTGGGTCCGCCCGGCGCTCGCCGACAGCGTCGAGGAGCTGTTCCACCAGGTGGGTGAGAAGGCCTTCCTGATCGCGTTCCCGCGGGCCGCGGGGGCCGCCGAGGCACTGCGCTCGGCTCGGCTGGAGCGAGCCATCGGCGTCATCTACCGACCTGAGACCGAACGGCAGAGCCATTACTTCCGGGCGCGCGTGTCCGATCAGTTCGACGCGGTGATCCACATCGATGACACGCGCGCCCTCGAGCCGCTGGAGCGGACGGCCCGCTGGGAGGCCGGCGAGGTGCCGGAGACCTACCCGTTCGCGGTGTAGCTACGGCCGTCGATGGAGGATCGGTGAACGCTGTCGAGCAGACCACCCAGGTTGCGGTTGCGGGAGTGTCGCTGGAGGCCGACATCGTGGTCCCGGAGAACGCTCGCGGATTGGTGCTGTTCGCGCATGGCAGCGGTAGCAGCCGGCACAGCCCTCGGAACCGTCTCGTCGCCCACGAGCTCCAGAGCGCGGGTCTGGCGACGGTTCTCATCGACCTGCTCACCGCCAGCGAGGAGCGGCGCGACGAGCTGACCGGGGAGCTGCGTTTCAACATCCGGCTGCTCGCTGATCGGGTGGTCGCAACCACCGACTGGATCGTGGCGCACGAGCCGACATCGGGTCTGGGGGTCGGTCTCTTCGGCGCGAGCACGGGTGCCGCGGCTGCGCTCGTTGCCGCGGCTGCGCGCCGCGACTCGGTCCAGGCGGTGGTCTCTCGCGGCGGACGCCCCGACCTGGCCGCAGAATTCCTGGCCCTGGTGCGGCAGCCCACGCTGCTGATCGTCGGGGAAAACGACCGGCAGGTCATCGAGCTCAACCGGACCGCGATGAGACAGCTGGGCGGCCCGGCCCAGCTCGAGATCGTCCCGCGCGCGACGCACCTCTTCGAAGAACCCGGTGCGTTGCAGGAGGTCGCCCGGCTGGCCAGGGACTGGTTCGTCCGGCACCTGAAGCCCCTGCCTCGGCCTGGCGGCTGAAGACGACCGGCCTTCGGCCGCGCGCGGATCGACTCAGGCGCGCGCCGATCGCACGGTGAGCTGGCGTCCCTCCACCGGATCGCCGCAGGCGGCGCAGTGCGTGCGCGGGACGAACTCGGCGCCACAGGTGTGTTCCCAGACCAGGGGCGGTGGACCGTCCGTGACGTGGTCGTCGCCCCACTGCTTGAGGGCCATGATCACCGGCCGGAGCTCCTTGCCGGCGTCGGTCAGGCGGTACTCGTAGCGCGGTGGCCGCTGCGAGTACTCCTGGCGCGTCAGCACGCCGAGGTCCTCGAGCCGGCGCAGTCGCGCCGTCAGGACATCCCTCGGTGCGCCGGTGTTGGCGACGATGTCGTTGAACCGCCGCACCCCGAGGAAGAGCTCGCGGATCACCAGCAGCGACCACTTCTCGCCGATCACGTCCAGGGCCGACGCGATCGAGCAGCGGCGCGGGCTCGCCGCTCGCGTGACTGTGCTCATACCGGTGATCCTCGCATAGTGGGTTGCCAAAACAAACTCACTCGCGTTAGCGTACGGGCGCGAGTTCGGAAATCCAACTCACTGGCCCGGAAGGCACGGACATGACCGCGACCACCACCGAGCACGTCACCACGCGCACGCGCACCGGCACCTCGAGCCACCGGGCCATCCTGGTCACGCTGTCGATCGCGGCGTTCATGGCCAGCCTCGACCTGTTCATCGTGAACGTCGCCTTCGCCGACATCGGCCACGACTTTCCCGGCTCGTCGCTGTCGGACCTGAGCTGGGTGCTCAACGGATATGCCGTGCTCTACGCGGCGCTGCTCGTGCCGCTCGGCCGGCTCGCCGACCGCTACGGCCGGCTGGCCGGATTCCTCGGCGGACTCGGCATGTTCACGATCGCCAGCGCCGCCTGCGCCGCGAGCCCCAACCTGTGGAGCCTGGTGGCCTTCCGCGGGCTGCAGGCTGTCGGTGCGGCCGCCCTGACCCCGACGTCGCTGGGACTCCTGCTCGCCGCGACCCCGGCCGACCTTCGCGCCCGCGCGGTTCGCATCTGGGCGGCGATCGGTGCGCTCGCCGCGGCGCTGGGCCCGGTCATCGGTGGCGTGCTCGTCCAGGCGAGCTGGCGCTGGGTCTTCATCGTGAACGTGCCCGTCGGCGTGCTCGGCCTGCTCGCGGCGCGGCGCTACGTGCCGGACTCGCGCGACAAGGCGGTCACCCGGGTGCCGGACCTGGTCGGTGCGGCGTTCATCGCGGTCGGAATCGGTGCGGTGTCGCTGGCGCTGGTCAAGGGGCCGGACTGGGGCTGGTCGTCGCCGGCCGACGTCGCGAGCTTCGTGGTCGCCGCGATCGGTATCGGCGGGTTCTGGTTGCGGTCCGAGCGGCACCCGTTCCCGGTGGTCGAGCCGGCGCTGCTGCGTGTCCGGGCATTCGCGTGGGCCAACGTCACCGCCGTGCTGTTCTCCGTCGCGTTCGCCGGCGGCCTGCTCGGCGCGGTGCTGTGGTTGCAGGACACGTGGCACTGGTCGGCGTTGCGCACCGGCCTGGCGATCGCCCCTGGGCCGCTCATGGTGCCCGTTTTCGCGGCGGTGTCCCAGCGCGTGGCGCACCGGGTGCGGGTGGGCCACTTGGCCGCGATCGGGTGTGCGGCATTCGCCGCCGGGACGGCGCTGATCGCCGTCAGCGTCGGCGCGCGGCCGTCCTACGCGGCGGACTTCCTGCCGGGCTGGCTGGTCGGCGGTGTCGGCGTCGGCTTCGCGCTGCCGACGATCATGTCCGCGGCGACGGCCGACCTGCCGCCCGCACGGTCGGCGACCGGATCGGCGGTGGTCACGATGGCGCGCCAGATCGGGCTGGTGCTCGGAGTCAGCGTCCTCGTCGCGGTCCTCGGCACGCCGCACGGGTACCCCGCCGTGCATGCGGCGTTCCGCCACGCCTGGTGGGTCATCACCGCGGCGTCGCTGCTCGGTGCCGTCACAGCCCTGGGGATGACACCGCGCAACCGCCCCGGTCCCGCGCAGGACGGCGATACCCTCCGGCGGTGAAGTTCCTCGTGCTGTGGCGCATCGAGCTGTCGCTGCTCTCGCGGGAGATGGCGCAGGCGGTCGGCAAGATGGCCGACTACGGTGCGGAGCTCGAGGCGAGTGGGAACGTGGCGCTTCGCTACCACGTGGTTGGGGCGCACGGCGGGGCCTGGATCTATGAGGTCGACTCCCACGAGCAGTTCGAACGGTTACTGGCCCGCAGCCCCGTCTTCAACTTCGCCCACTACGACGTGTATCCGCTCGCCGAAATGGGTACGCCCCCGTCGACGTGATCGGGGAATCCGTCATTGACGGACTTCCTCGCAGGCATCGGTAACCCCGGGGCAGCAGTCGCGTGCCCGGGGAGCCCGGACAGGGTGGTCCACATGACGATCGACGATCATTGGCCCGGCCGCCAGCTACTGATCACGCAGCGGCTTCGCGACCGGCGCGTCGATCTCGGCCTGACGCAGAAGCAGATCGTGTCACGGCTGGCGCGCAGCGGCGTGCGCACGACCAACCGGGCCGTGTCCAGCCTCGAGCACGGCGCCGGACTCGACGTTGCCAAGCTGCCCGAACTCGCTTCGGCCCTCGACTGCACGGTGACCTATCTCGTCGGGCTGACCGACGACCCGCATCGCTGGGAGCCCGATCGCGACCCGACGGGTCAGGTGCGCCCGACCGGCGAGTCCCGACCGGCAGGCGAGTCGCGACCGGCCGCCCGGCCCCGGCGGGCGCCGGCGTCGCCGGCGGCCGACCCGGCCCGGATCTCGTTGATCATCGGTGCCGAGATCCCAGACCGCGGTTCCCACTTCGGATTGGGGGGTAGCTCCGGCTGACGCGAAGCCGCTGCCGCCGCCCGGAAGAGAGCGTCCATCGTGACCACCGGACCACGCTGGCTGGCCCCTGTCGCCGCGCTGACCCTGATCGCCGCTGCCTGCGCAAGCTCGGGTAAACCGCGGACGTCGTCGATGACGCTGTACACGTGCGCGAGCGCCAACGTCGAGCAGGCGGTGGTAACGGCATTCGAGAAGGCGCATGCCGGTGCGACCGTGAACGTGTTCCGCGCGCCGACCGGCCAGCTGAACGCACGAGTCGCCGCGGATGCCCGCTCCGGCGGCGTGAAGGCCGACGTGATCTGGGCATGCGACCCGTTGACGATGCACGGCTACGACAGCCAGGGCCTGTTGCGGGCCTGGAGTCCGACGAATGCCGCCGACATCCCGAGTGCTTACCGCACCCCGCACTTCACCGGTATCGCCCTGCTGTACATGGTCGTGGTCGTGCACAGCGGCGCCGTCGCGCCCGTCAGCTGGGCCGACCTGGCGAAGCCTCAGTTCCGCGGCACGGTGGCGCTGCCGAGTCCGACCTTCGCGGCCTCCGCGCTCGGCCTGCTCGGGTACTTCGCGTCGACTCCGGGCTACGGCGTCACGTACTACAAGCAGCTCAAGAGCAACGGCGCCGTGCAGGTGAATGCTCCCGCCGACGCACTGACCGGTGTCGAGCAGGGCACGTACAAGGCGGGCGTCACCCTGGCCAACGCCGCGTACACGGACCGGAAGAAGGGCTCACCGATCGAGGTCGTCTGGCCGCGACCCGGTGGCGTCGCGATCTACGGACCGATCGGGGTGACGACGAAGAAAGACGTGTCACCGCTGGGCGAGCAGTTCGCGTCCTACGCCGCCAGCGGCGCCGGGCAGAAGGTCATGGCCGGACAGGGCACCTACGTGACCATCCCGGGTCTGGGTGGGCCGCCGCTCCCGTCCGGGGCGGCAACCGTGGCGCCCGACTGGCCGAGCCTGTTCGGCAGCTATTCGTCGGTCCTCGCGAAGTACACCGGCATCTTCGGTGGCTGAACCGGCGATCACTCATCGCGCGCGGATCGTGCCGCGCGGCGAGCAGGCGTTGGCGGCCGTCACCGTGCTCGCGATCGTCGGTCTCGTCGTGGTGCCGCTGACCCGGCTCACCTGGGTAGCCGTCGGTGGCGGCGGCTCGTCGATCATGCGCGTGCTGCGCGCTCCAGGCTTCGGGACCGCCGCGGCGCATTCGCTGGAGCTGGCGGTGCTCGTACCGCTGCTGGCCGTGCCGCTCGGCACCGGCATCGCGCTGCTGTTGCGGCGGCCGGACGTGCCGGGCCGGGGCGGGTTGCGCGTGCTCGTGGTGCTGCCGTTGCTCATCCCGCAGTTCGTGCTCGGCTACAGCTGGACCCAGGCCTACGGGCGCGCCGGGTTCACCGACGACCTCGTCGGGGTTCGCTGGACGGGGCTCAACGGCCCCGCCGGAATCGTCGTCGTGCTCGTGGTCGACGCGGCGCCGATCTGTTACCTGCTCAACACGGTGGGGTTGGCCACCCGCGCCCAACCGCAGCTGGAACTGGCCGCGCGCGCCAGCGGCGCTACCGGCTGGACCGCGTTGCGCACCGTGACGCTGCCGCTGCTGCGGCCGGTGCTCGCGGCCGAGTTCGTGCTCACCTTCGTGGCGACGCTCGAGAGCTTTGCGGCGCCACAAGTTCTCGGCACGCCGGTCGGCTATTCCACCGTGACGACCCGCCTGTACACCGACCTCGCCTTCGGCAGCGATCCCAACTCGTTCCGAGACGCGGTGACGCTTGCGCTCGGGTTGGTGCTTGTCGCCGCCGTGATCCTGGTGCCGGCCGACCTCGTCCTCGCCCCCCGCCTGGGGTCGCGCCGGACCCGGCAATCGCCGGGCGGCACCGCGCTGCGCCGCCGGAGCGCCGGCACCGCCATCATGGCCGGCCTCGTCGGTGCCTATGCCGCGTTCGCGGTGCTGCTGCCGACGATCGCCCTTGTCGCCGCGGCGCTCACCCGCGCCATCGGCCTGGCACCGACGCCGAGCAACTGGACGTTCGACAACTTCCGCGCCGCGCTGGATGCCCCGACGCGATCGGCCTTTGCCCACAGCCTGCAGCTGGCCGTGCTCGCCGCGTTTGCGCTGACTCTGCTCGGCGCGGTCCTGGCGGCGCTGGAACGCCACCGCCCGGGCCGGTTGCTCGGAACCGTTGCGATGCTCAGCTTCGCGGTCCCGGGTTCGGCGCTGGCCGTCGGCCTGCTCATCGCCTACGACCGCCGCCTCGGCGGCACGTTGACGCTGATCCTGCTCGCCTACCTCGCGAAGTTCTGGGCCCTCGCCCATCGCACCGTGTCCGGCGCGGTCGACCGCCTGCCAGCCGGCGAGTGGCAGGCGGCGCGCACGAGCGGAGCCGGACCGATCGCCGCCGTGCGGACGGTCTGGCTGCCCGCGCTCGCGCCCGCCCTCATCGGCGCCTGGTTGCTCGTCTTCGTCTCGGCGCTGCACGAGGTGACGATGTCGAGCCTGCTGTATTCCACCGGTAGCGAGACGATCGCGGTCGCGGTGCTCAACAGCCAGGAGCTGGGAAGCATCGGCACGACGGCCGCGCTGTCGGTAACTCTCACGGCGGTCCTCCTCGCCGTGGTCGCGCCCGCATGGCTGCTGCTGCGCCTGACCGCGCGGCGCCGTGACATCCCTGCCGCGCGGAGGCGGGAGCTCGCCCATGCCTACTGAGACCGAGGAGACGATGCGCTGCGTCGGGCTGCAGGTCAGCTACGGCGGCGTCCCGGCCGTCGACGATCTGGACCTGACGGTGCGGCCGGGCGAGGTCCTTGCCGTTCTCGGCGCGTCCGGTTCGGGAAAGTCGACGCTGCTGCACGCCGTGGCCGGGCTGGTGCAGCCGTCGTCCGGTGAGATCTGGCTGGGTGGCCGGCTGGTGGCAACAGCGCGTCGCAGCACCCCGCCGGAGCGGCGGGACGTCGGCTTGGTGTTCCAGGACTTCGCGTTGTGGCCGCACCTGAGTGCCGTGGACACCGTCGCCTATCCATTGCGACGGGCCGGCCGGAACCGGCACGATGCGCGGACGGTTGCGCAGCGCCTGCTCGACCAGCTCGACATCGGGCACCTCGCCGAGCGGCGTCCGGCGGAGCTGTCCGGTGGCCAGCAGCAGCGCGTCGGCCTGGCCCGCGCTCTGGCCCGCAGCCCGCGGCTGTTCCTGCTCGACGAGCCGACTGCGCATCTCGACACGCACCTGCGCGCGGCGTTCCAGAGCTGCGTCCGGGACCGGCAGGCGGCGACCGGCGCCGCTGCCGTCTATGCGACGCACGACGCCGGCGAGGCGCTCGCCCTCGCCGATCGAGTGGCGCTGGTCGTCGACGGCCGGCTCCAGCAGGTCGCCACTCCGGAAGTCGTGTACGCCGAGCCGGTCAGCGTCGCAACCGCCGTCCTCACCGGCTCGTGCACGGTGCTCCAGGCCCGCGTCGCCGTCGCGCCGCGCGGTGGCCTGTCCGTCGATCTCGGCGACGGTCCGGTGATCGTCGATGGTGGCGGGTCACTCGAGGTGGACCCGGTTCAGGCGCGGGTGCTGCTGCGTCCGGACTGGGTGAGCGTCGACGGCCCGTTGCGCGGACGCGTCACCACGTGCCAGTTCCGCGGCACGCACACCGACTACCTGCTCGACACCGGCAGCGGACCGGTGCACGTGCAGGCGCCGGGGCCACCGACGCACGCCGTGGGCCAGGCACTGACGTGGGGAATCCGGCGCGCCTGGGTACTGGGGGTGGACGAGCCGGACGTGCGGGAGGCGGTCGGGCCTCAGCCGAGTGCGGTGATCGCTCCGGGGTGATCGAGCCGGTCGTTGACCACGTCCAGGTGCAGGCGCGTGTAGTGGCGAAGCGCGCTGAGCTGCCGTGGCGTAAGGCGATCGCACACCCACTCCCAATGCATCGACACCCAGTCCCCGACCGCGAATTCGGGCACCAGGCCGACACCGTTCAGCGTGCGTTCGACCGTCTCGATCCGCGGCGCTCCGAGCAGGAGCCGGCCGTGCTCGAACAGCAGCGGCCGCGACTCGACGACCAGCTGGTCGTCGCGTACCTGACGCACCTGTCCCCAGCGCACGCGACACCGATCGAGCACCATCAGGGCCTGCTCGTAACGGCGGTCGTCGCCGAGCAGGCCGACCCACGGGTAGATGCAGAACACGTGGTAGCTGTGGTGCGGCATCCCGCCCGCGACAACCGCCTCCGCGAGGTTGACGAACTGCCGGCCGGTGCGCAGCCGGAACCTCTCGTCCATGGAGTCGCCGAGCGGGCGGGCGCCGACGGCGTCCAGCAGCCGGTTGCCCACCCAGTACGCCTCCACCACCCGGCGATCCAGCGGATCGGCGACGCCGGTCGCCGACGCGATCAGCTCCAGGTACGGCCACGCGCCGGCGAACTGCCGAGCCAGATCGCGAAGGCCGGCGTCGACGACCGCACCGGCGCCGTACTCGAACAGGCTCTGCGAGTCCGGCGGCCCGCAGGCACCGTGGTAGTTGGGCGGGAAGGCATACCGGACGAACATGATCGGGCCGGCAACCACGCCGGGCGCGAGCTCGGGTGGCATGCGCGTCGCGGTCATCGCGGGACCGCCGGGTCCGCTACGTCCGCTGCGTCCGCGCTGGTCATGTCGCCGTCGTCGAACACGGTGAGCGCGTCGCGGGCCTCCTCAGCCGTCATCCGCTCGAGGGCGAACCCGCTGTGGATCAGGATGTAATCACCGGGCGCCCATGGGCCGTCCAGCAAGCCGAGACTGATGTCGCGCACGACACCGGCGACGTCGACGCGCGCCAAGTCGCTGCCCGGCCCGATCTCGACGATCCGGCCCGGAATGCCTAGGCACATGATCGTTCGACCCTCACATCGAGCGGATCTTCAGGTATCGCTTGATGTCGGGCAGGGACACGGCCGTCAAGGCCGCCACACCCGCGAGTGCCACCAACCCGAGCAGTCGACTCATCGCTCACCGCCTCCGATCCGAACCTGGTCCGCCGGCGCGTCGGCGTCTGCATACGCGCTCTGCACGATCGTGATCACGAGTTGCGCCGCCTTCTCGACGCTACGCGCGACGGCGTCTGATAGCTCCATACCCGGTGCGACACTCGCCGGCTCGCAGCCCACGACGACCACCCGGCAGAGCGCGCCGCCGAGTAAGGGGACGAGCGCGAGCACCTCGTCGGGCGCGAGGTCGTGCGCATCGAGCATGGGCACATCACCCGCCGGCTGCAGACGATCGACGTCAGCGGCATGATCGATGACGTAGACCGTGCCCGGCGCATCGCCGCGCTGTACGGCGTCGACGATCACCACCAGGTCGTAGTCGTCGAGGAGTTGGTAGGCGAGGTGGACGCCGCGGATCCCGAAGTCGCGCACCTCGGCGCCCGCGGGCAGCGCCGCATCGGTCAACGCGGCGACCACGGCAACACCGAATCCGTCGTCGGATTCGAAGACGTTGCCGAGTCCTGCGACCAGCGTGCGCATCACACATCCGTCCCGAGCGGCTCGAGCTCGTCGGGTGCGAAGTACAGGAACCGGCCGTGCGGGTTGACGCCGTCCTGGGCCAGGTCGTCAAGGGTGACCGCGAGATGGTGGCCCCCGTCGACATCGAAGAGCACCGCCTCGACCGTCGCCGTGCGCCCGTCGAGGAACATGTCCTGCGCGTCCGCCCGCCGGCTGCCCGGATGCAGGCGGACCGCCGAGCCGCGCCCGATCGGCACACCGTCGACCATCACGAAGTCCGACTCCGGGTCGACCTGTGCCTCGGACGCTGGATCCCACCACGGCAGAACATCCGGCGGCGGCGGCGGGACCGGCCGGGCGACACCCGTCATCGAGCGGATCGCGCCGTGCAGACGGTCCATCAGGTCCGGTGGCAGATCGTCGATCCGGTCGACCAGCGCGGCGCCGCGGGGATCGCTGCCCCGCACCTGCCGCTTCTCCTCCTCGGTGAGCGTGAGGGTTCGCAAGGTCAGCATCTCGTCCATCTCGGTCGCGTCGCAGAACTGGGACGCGCTCTCCGGGGCAACCTGCGGGTGGTCGTACAGGATGATCGGCGAGGCGAGCACGAGGCGGCGGTCGCCGGGCGGCCCGGCCAGCACGGGGAACGTCCCGACCTGCTCGCAGGTTTCGCCGTACTCCCTAGCCCATTCCGGCGGGTCGATGAGCGACACGAACGCGCCGCCGGTGACCGCGACGAGCAGGTGCGCGGCGACGAGCGCATGACGCAGCGCGTCACGGCGGTCCCCGGGACCGGCGGGCTGCCATGCGGCGCGGTTCTCCAGCCGAAGCCGCAGTCGGCTCACGCCGTATGGGCCCGGCAGCGGATCGACGTCCAGGCGCAGAGTCGCGTCAAGCTGCGCGCGGTCACGAACGAGACGGCCGACCGTGCCCGCGTCCGGTGCGCGCAGCAGCTCGACGTCGGAGCCGCCCGGCACGTGGATCTCGGTCATGTGGGCGGCGTGTCGAGAGCCCGGAAGGGCGAACGTCGCCGTGTGCTCCTGGACCACCGCCTCGTCCCACGGCAGGAATGTCGCGTTGCCGACGTCGAGCGCCTCCGCCGGCACGAAGCCGTCGGCGGTTGCCCGCTCGACCGTGCGGCGTTGCACCTGAAGGAACCGGGCCTGCACGGACACCGTCACGTCGCGCCCCTCGAGCAGGCAGTCCGTCTGCAGGAACGAGCGCTCCGACGGATCCGCCGCCACGAACGCCGGTGGGGCCAGCACACCGAACTGCCATCGCACGCGGTTCTTCGCGTCGTTCGCGCGATACGGATAGAGCATGTAGCCCTCGAACAGCACGGCGTCCGCGATCTCCTTGGCGCCGGCGATCGGATCCGCGGTCGGCGTGCTCACGAGTCGGTCTCTTTCAGCAACCGCTCGATGGCCTCGTCCCAGCTCAGCAGTTCCTGTCTGGTCCGGTAGCGATAGAGCGCATCGAAGGCGTCGCTGCCCAGCCGCAGCCAGGCGGTGCCGGGGAAGTGCAGTTGCATCGTCTGCTTCCAGACGGTGACGGGCAGCCGGAACCGGGCCTCCCTGTCCCACGGGATCGGCGCAACGCTGAACCCGTTCGGCCCGGTGGTGAACACCGTGCCGCTGAACAGCATCAGCAGGGGAACCTCGCCGCCGTCGAGCGCGTACAGATATTTGTTCGCGGCGACGTCGAAGTCATAACTGCACGGCAACGCGACGTCGATGTCGGTCTCGCCGGTGAAGCTGGGGACGACCTGGTTCACGAACGCGAGCTGCAGCGGTTTGAGCGTGTCGCCCCACCGGGACCGCTCGCCGAACAGGTCGTGCACCGCCTCGGCTTCGGTGTCGTCGTAGCGACGCCGCAGCGGCTCGATGCGGATCTGGCTGCGCAAGGCAAGCGCGTGCACCGGGGTCCCGGTGGTCTCGGTTACGCGCAGGCGCAAGGCGATGCTCGGCGCGGCCGCCGCGAGATCGGGGTGTGCCCCGGTGCAGGCGAAGTCGAGTTCCGGCATGTCACCGTTCCCCGTTCGCGCGGCGCTGCAGCCCGGCGAAGAACTCGTCGATACGTCGCCATACCTCGTCGCCACCGTGGAAACCGAGCCAGTGCTGCCGCACGAGGCCGACGAGTTCATAACAGGCGTCGATCGGCACGACGAGACAGGTGAAGGCGCCGTCGCCGTTCCGCCGCACCAGCACGGCCTCCACGTCCGCCTCGACGTCGGCGAAAGCCGCGTTGGCGGCGGTCATCTCGAGCCAGGCGCCGAGTTCGAGTTCGGACTCGGTCGCACCGGCCGGGCTCGGATAGCAGGCCACGACGCGTCGTGGCGCCGCCGGATCCTCGATGTCGCTCTGCTGAAACAGGAAAACGAGGTCGACCGGGATCGCGAGCTCGTCCCACTGAGCCTGGCTGAACGCGAAGTCACTCACCGTCCGGTAGCGCTCCGGCACCGCCCGCAGCCGGCGGGCGCCCGCGCCCTCCTGGGTGAAGAGCAGGTAGCAGGCCCGGCAGGAACACATCAACCGGCGTTCGGTCAGGCTGGCGACGTGGCTGTGGGCGTCCGTGACCGGCTCGCCGCACATCTCGCAGACCTCACCCGGGCGTGGACGCTCCCGCGGCCGCATCACCCGGCGCAGCACGCCGAACGGGTCGTCGGCGCGAAGCCCGGTCATGAACTGACCGCTTCGGCCAGCCCGTCCGGGCAGCGCATCCCGATCTGCAGCAGCTGCGGAGTGCTCGGCTTCGCCTCGACCATGCCCTCGACCTCGACCCGGCTCACCTCTGGCGCCGCGTCCAGCACCGCACGCTCGACGGCCGTGTGCACGGTGGCGGCCGAACCGGCACAGCCGTCGCAGCTGCCCTCGAGACGCAGGTGGGCGACGCCGTCGTCGTCGACGCCGAGGTAGTCGATGCCACCGGCGTGCGAGCCCAGGTACGGGCGGACCCGGTCGAGCGCCTGCTGGATGCGGGTGCCGACGTCGTCCGGGTGCAGACCGTGCAGCAACATCAGGTTCGCGACCAACTCGTCATCGACGAGGCGACGAATTGCCTGTGTGCCATCCGGCAGCGTGGCCATCATCGTGATGGCGCGCGTCAACCCTTCGCCGTAGAGCTGCACCACGGCGGCGACCAGTTCCTCCGCGCAGTCGCGCACCCACGCGTCGTCGCTGGCCGTCAGGTCGTCGAGCAGTGTCCCGATACGAGCAGGCAGCTCCCGTACGTCCGAGCCGTCCATCTCAATACGGCTTGACGGCAATGGCAGGTGAATGGACCTGCCGGACCGACGAGCCGTTTCCGGTGTACATGTGGACGCCGCACGGCAGGCACGGATCGAAGCTGCGTACTGCCCGCATGATGTCGATTCCCTTGAACCGATCCGGCGGGTTCTCCTCGAAGATCGGTGTGTTCTGCACCGCGTCCTCGTAAGGTCCGGGCGTGCCGTAGCTGTCGCGCACGCTGCCGTTCCACGGGGTGGGCGGGTATGGGTGGTAGTTGGCGATCTTGCCGTCGCGGATCACCATGTGGTGGCTCAGCACGCCGCGCACCGCCTCGGTGAAACCGACCGCGATCGCCTCGTCCGGCACGGTGAACGGGGTCCATGTGTCGGTGCGGCCCGCGCGTACTTCGGCCAGACCCATCTCGACGAAGTGCAGCGCGGCCGCGGCGGCATACACCTGGAAGTACGTCCGGGCCCGGTTGCGCTCGAGCGCGTTGCTCCACTGAGGGATCTTCCACTCGTAGCTGACAGCCGGCTTGAGCGCTGTCCTCGGCAGGTTGAACTGCACGCTGTGCCCCGTCGCCTTCACATAGCCGCCGATGTCGACGAGTCCGGACAGAGCGGTCGACCACAGCCGGGCGATCGGGCCACCGCCGGTGTCCAGCGCCAAGTGGTCGGTGCCGTCGAACCAGCGCGGCGACATCGTCCAGCTGTAGGCCTTGGCGAAGTCGCGCTTGGCCGGCTTCGGGAGGGTGTGCTGGTTCCATGGATGCCTGATGTCAACGGGGTTTCCGAGCGGATCGCGATCGACGAACCGCTCGTTACCCGAGCCCTCCCAATCGTCGTAGAACGAGTGGCCGAGCAGGATGCGCATGCCGAGGTTGATGTCGACCAGATCGTTCGTCACGAGCTTGCCGTCGACAACGATGCCCGGCGTTACGAACATGCGCCGGCCCCAGTCGGTCATGTGCTCGTACTTGAAGTCGCAGTACGCGGGGTCGTTCAGACTGCCCCAGCAGCCGAGCAGGATGCGCCGCTCGCCGACGTGTTCGTAGCCGGGCAACGCGTCGTAGAAGAAGTCGAAGAGGTCGTCGTGCAATGGGACGACCTTCTTCAGGAACTCGATGTAGCGCATCAGCCGGGTCAAGTAGTCGGTGAACAGCTGAACCGTGGCGACCGTCCCGACGCCGCCCGGGTAGAGCGTCGACGGGTGGACGTGCCTGCCCTCCATGAGGCAGAACATCTCGCGGGTGTAGCGACTGACCTGCAGCGCCTCGCGATAGAAGTCGCCCTCGATCGGGTTGAGCGAGCGCATGATGTCGCCGATGGTCCGGTAGCCGTGGTCGCCCGCGTGCGGCGCCTCGGTGTTGTTCGCCTTCTCCAGTACTCCGGGGTTGGTCTCGCGGACCATCCGCTCGCAGTAGTCCACTCCGACCAGGTTCTCCTGGAAGATGTTGTGGTCGAACATGTACTCGGCGGCCTCACCGCAGTTGATGATCCACTCACCGAGATGCGGCGGCGCGACGCCGTAGGCCATGTTCTGCGTGTACACCGAGCAGGTGGCGTGGTTGTCGCCGCAGATGCCGCAGATGCGACTGGTGATGAAGTGCGCGTCGCGCGGGTCCTTGCCCTTCATGAAGATGCTGTAGCCACGGAAGATCGACGACGTGCTGTGACACTCGCGGACTTCCTTCTGCTTGAAGTCCACCGTCGCGTAGATGCCGAGGCTGCCTACGATGCGGGTGATCGGATCCCACGCCATCTCCATCACGTCGGGGTCGAGGTGCTGCGGCTGGCTGGGCGCTTCCTCAGTCTTGGTCATGTGCTGTCGGCCCTTCTACCAGTTCCGCTTGTAGCCGGTGGTGAGTTCGCGGCCGGTGTGCCGCCACTTCGGTTCCTTGTCGACGGTTTTCTCGGTGATCGTCCGCAGCCTGCGCACGACAGTGCCGTACGCGCCGCTGACCGTCGAAGAGACCTTCCCGCCCGGTGGTTCGTCCATGAACGGCATGAACTTGTCCGGGAAGCCGGGCATCGTGCAGCCGATGCAGATGCCGCCGACGTTCGGGCATCCGCCCATGCCGTTCATCCAGCCGCGCTTGGTGACGTTGCACTTCACGACCGGTCCCCAGCAGCCGAGCTTCACCAGGCACGTGGGCTGGCCGTACTCGGTGGCGAACTGGCCCTGCTCGTAGTAGCCGCCGCGGTCGCAGCCCTCGTGCACGGTCGCGCCGAACAGCCACGTCGGCCGCAGCTGGTCGTCGAGCGGGATCATGGGCGCCTGCCCGGCCACCTGGTACAGCAGGTAGACGAGAGTCTCGGACAGGTTGTCCGGCTGGATCGGGCAGCCCGGCACGCACACGATCGGCAGCCCGGCCTTCGACTTCCAGTCCCAGCCGAGATAGTCGGGAACGCCCATCGCGCCGGTCGGGTTTCCGGCCATCGCGTGGATGCCGCCGTAGGTGGCGCAGGTGCCGACCGCGACGACCGCCGTTGCCTTCGGTGCCAGCCGGTCCAGCCATTCACTGGTCGTCATCGGCTGACCGGTCATGGGGTTGTTGCCGAACCCGCACCAATAGCCCTCAGCCTTGATCGACTCGTTCGGGATGGAGCCTTCGATGACGAGCACGAACGGCTCCAGCTCGCCGCGGTCGGCCTTCCACCACCACTCGATGAACGTGTCGGCGCCCTGCTCGGGTCCACATTCGAAGTCGATCAACGGCCAGTGCACCTGGATGCGCGGAAGTCCCGGCAACGCCCCGAGCACGATCTCCTCGATGCTGGGCTGGGTCGCGGCCGTCAGCGACACCGAGTCGCCGTCGCAACTGAGCCCGGCGTTGATCCACAGCACGTGCAGAGGAGCCTCTTCGGCCGTCTCGGCGGGTGCTCCTGCTGACTCGGCCGCGGTTGCCATGTGAGACCGCCCTTCAGCGTCGGCCGGTGCGGGCCGCTCGGGCGTCGGCGTCGGAACTGTTGTGGCGGCGCTGGCTCGTCGAACGACAGCCGCTTGCCAAGCCCACGCTAGGACGGTGTCCCGGCACTGCCTAGACACATGTGGCAGGTCATTTCTGTCTGATTCCGGGAATCCGTCACCCCGTGATGACCGCCCGCGTCGAGCCTGTTCCGGGGACCCCGTGCCGGTCTAGCCTGCACGAAGGAGACCACGTGAGCCCACTGCCCGAGCAGGAGACTCGTCGTCCGCCGGCGCCTGACGAACCGGGCGGATCGGGTGTCGTGGTGTCACCCGTTGTCGTGCTGAGCCGGACGTTCCCCGCCCGGCCGTCGTCGATCCCCGACGCGCACGAGTTCGTCCGCTCGGCACTGGCGTCGGCCAACGTCGAGTCCGCTCCACACGCTGAGATCACCGAGGCGATCAACTCCGCGCTGCTGGAGGCCGCGAGTCCCGACATCGGCTCGTTCGTCGTCGTCGTCCGCCTGTTCCCGGAGGAAGCCGAGGTCGAGGTGCTGTCGTCGGCCGATCCCGCGATCGCGGCCTTGTCCGCGGCTGCGTCCGCCCCGCGGGGAGGAGGCACGTTCGCGGACTGGCTGTCGGACGTGTTGCGCAACCAGGGCCTTTCGCAGGAAGCCGCGGCGCGTCAGCTCGGGGTCTCGGTACGGACGGTCAGCCGCTGGGTCCGCGGCCAGACCGAGCCGCGCCTGCGCGACGTCCGCCGGATCGACGACATGTTCGGCCCGGTGCCGCGCCTCTGATCAACTCCGACGGCTCATCCGATGACGGGCGCCGGGGCTCCGGCTACCTGCGCGCGGAGCCAGTCGCACCACGCGTCGACCCCCTCGCCGGTGCGCGCACTGATCTCCAGCGTGGCCGCCGCCGGGTTCACTGCGCGGAGGTTGGCACGGAATGCGGCGAGGTCGAAATCCAGATGCGGCAGCAGGTCGATCTTGTTGATGAGCACCAACTCGACCGACCGGAACATCACCGGATATTTCAGCGGCTTGTCCTCGCCTTCGGTCACCGCGTAGACCATCGCGCGGGCATGCTCGCCGACGTCGAACTCCGCGGGGCAGACCAGGTTGCCGACGTTCTCGATCAGCACCAGATCGAGATCGGACAGCGGCAGGCGCGGCAGGGCCGAGCGGACCATCGGAGCGTCGAGGTGGCACTCTCCACCGAATCCGTCGCCGGTGTTCACGAGGGCGATCGCCGCGCCGAGACCGGCGAGCCGGTCGGCGTCCAGGCTGGTCTCGATATCGCCCTCCACGATGCCCACCCGCATCGATCCGGCCAGGCGGAGAAGTGTCTCGCGGAGCACGGTGGTCTTGCCGGCGCCCGGGGAGGACATGAGGTTCACGGATCGCACGCCGACGGCGGCGAAGTCGGCGCGGTTCAGCGCAGCGGTGCGGTCGTTCTCGCCGAAGATGCGCTCGAGTACCTCGACCCGTTCGGACCCGGTCCGATATCCGGAATGGTCGCCGAGGTCGTGGGGGACATGCTCATGCCCGTCGCGCGCGTGCGCGTGGTCGTGCGCCGTACCGTCTGCGTGTCGATGAAACCGGCCCACGGCGCTCACACTGCCGCGAGGTCGAGCGCCGTGATCACGAATTCCTCGCCCGCAATGACCGACACCTCCACGCTGTTGCACACGTGGCAGGCGAAGACGGGGACATCCCCGATCTCACCGGTCCGTCCGCAGTCGCGACATTCGATGCGCGCCGGCACCTGCTCGACGTCGAGCACCGCACCGTCGAGTTCGGAGTCCGCGACGACCAGCTCCCAGCAGTACGTCAGCGTGTCGGGCACGACCTGCCTCAGCTGGCCGATTCGCACATGGACGGACTCGACCCGCCGCTCGCCAGCGCGCCGCGTGGCGATGTCGGCGATCGCGCCGCAGATCGACAGTTCGTGCACGGTGGGACCTCGCTCGCCTCGATGCCACCCGCCGACCAATGTATCCCCGCCCGCCAGTATCATCGGCCGATCTTCGAACTGGGAACCGATGGTCCGGCGCGGATTCTCGTCGGCGTCGACGGCACCGACACGTCGCTGCGTGCTGCCGCGTACGCGGGCGGATTGGCGCGTCGCCAGGGCGCTGAGTTGATCGTCCTGTACGTCGCGGCCCCCGGAATGGCGGCGGGTGTGGCGGCCACTGCCGGTGTGCTCGTCCAGACTCAGGCGAGCATTGCCGACGACCTTCGCGCGCAGCTCGAGCAGGCGCAGGTACGGCTGGGCATCAAGTCCACGTTCGTGCGACGCGACGGCAATCCCTATGTCGAGCTGATACGGGTGGCCGAGGAGATGCGCGTCGACGCCGTTGTCGTCGGCGCGTCGATGAGCGCCGGGCATCGCCTCGTCGGCTCGTTGGCGGGCCGCCTGGTCCGCGACGCGAAGTGGCCCGTCACCGTGGTGCCGTAGGTCTGGCTCCCGCTTTCGGTGCCCAAATACGGCGGGGCGTCAACGGCGAAGTGGGCGTCAACGGCGAAGTGGGCGACTAGACGGTGTCGAGGGCGAGGCGACCCTTGGCCCGCAGCGGGGCGCCGAGCTCGTGCAGGTGGCGCAGCGCCGCCGTGTACGAACCGATCAGGCTTGCCTCGGTGTAGGTGATCTGCAGGTCGTGGCAGTACGCCCGCACGATCCGCTGCGCCTTGCGCAGGCTGGGCCGCGGCATGTTCGGGAACAGGTGGTGCTCAACCTGGTAGTTCAGGCCGCCGAGCACGAAGTCGACGAGCCAGCCGCCTTGGACGTTGCGCGACGTCAGCACCTGGCGCCGCAGGTAGTCGATGTCGCGGCCGGCCGGGAACGTCGGCATGCCTTTGTGGTTCGGGGCGAACGAACACCCCATGTACAGCCCGAATATGGCTTGATGGATGCAGATGAACGCCACCGCCTTCGCCGGCGACAGCACCCACAGCACGGCGCCGAGGTACGCGAGCACGTGAATGGTGAACAGCGCCAGCTCCGTGCGGCGGTAGCGCCGGGACTTCCCGGTCAGCAATGACCGCACGCTCGCGACGTGCAGGCTGAGCCCCTCCATTGTGAGCAGCGGGAAGAACAGCCAGGCCTGGTAGCGCGTGATCAAGCGACCGAACCCGCCGGTGCGCATGGCGACCTGGTTGGTGGTGAAGGCGAGCACCCCGCTGCCGATGTCCGGGTCCTGACCTTCGTGGTTGGGATGGGAGTGGTGCCGGTTGTGCTTGTCGAGCCACCAGCCGTAGCTGAGGCCGATGAGCAGGTCGCCCGCCGCGATACCGAGCGCGTCGTTGGCCCGTTTGGAGCGGTACACCTGCTGGTGTCCGCCATCGTGGCCGAGGAAGGCCACCTGCGTGAACACCAGCCCCATAACGGCGGCGATGATCATCTGGTACCAGGAGTTGCCGACCAACGCGAACGCGAGCCACGTGCCGACGAACGCCGCACCGGTGATCGCGATTCGCAGCGCGTAGTGGCCGGTTCGGCGTTCCAGCAGTTTCTCGGCCCGGACCTGACGGCACAAGGCCGCGAAATCGCTGCCAGTTCTGGTAGGGATTGTCGCGGTCATCAGACGCTCCGCAGGTTGCCGACCTGCGCCACGTGCGACCGCCGGATAGTCCAAGCATCCCTGCCCGGCCGCCGAAACGCGAACCCGACCCGCCAGGCGATTGCCAGCTTTAGCCGAGTCGATCAATGACCGGCGTGCTGCACCGCCCGTTTCGCCGCGGCCGCCAACGCCGCCGCCTTTGCCGCCTTCGCAAGTGTCGCCGACTTGGCGCCGCCGGCCGCCTCAGCGGCCTTCCCTCTCGTCACCTTCCGCGCTGCCTTGGCCCGGACGGCCGCTTTCGCGGCGGTGACGGCGGTGGCTTGCTTTACCTCACGCGTCTTCTCCAGCCGCTTCTCGTGCGCCGCCGTCACCAGCTCGTCGAGGACGAGACTGGCGCCGATCCCGAGCATCCACACGTCCTTGGCCAGGGGAATGCCTTGCTGGGTCGGACGTGGGCTGCCGTCGTGGTGCATGCCGGGAGTCCGCCAGTAGAGGCCGAGCAGGCCTCCGGAGAAGGCGGTCAGACCTAGTCCGGCCAGGGACGCCGGCACGACGGGCAGCAGCAGTGCCGCGCCGAGGGCTGTCTCCCCGACGCCGACCGCCTTCAGGAAGAGCTTCGAATCGAGCTTCTCGAGCGGCGGGTACACGCCGGCGGCCATGCCGTGAAGCGCCTTGGCGGTGTCGTCGTCGGCGCCCAGCTTTCCGAGACCGGAGTTGAGAATGAAGGCGCCGGTCACGATGCGGGTCGGTGCTCGACGCAGTTTCGCTGAAATGCTCATGGTCGCTCTCCTCGTCGCTGCGAGCGGCCGGCCGACTAACCGGCCTGGCTTACTGGCTCATACCCAGGAGGGCAGCCACATATGCGCGTGCCACTGCTCGTAGGTCAGCAGCCCGCCGGTGAACAGCGGCCACATCCAGACGAAGTCGGCGACGACCAGCCCGAGGAAGATCGAGATGCCGGCGAGGCCCCACTGCCGCCGCACGACCGCGCGCCGATCGCGCCAGGCGTCGCCGGTGCGGCGGAGGGCCGGACCGAGCATCACGCCCAAGGCAAGGGTGAGGCCGATGATCAGGAACGGCACCAGCGGTGCCATGTAGAAGAGGAACATCGTCCGCTTGAGGTCTTGGAACCACACCAGCCAGCCGGCGATGAACGCCACCCAGACGGCGCCCGCCCGCCAGTCCCGCGTGGTGATCCAATGCCACGCCAGCCACAGCAGCATCGGGATGAACGCCCACCAGAGCAGCGGTGTCCCGATGAGCAGGATCTCCCGCGAACACGACGAGCTGCCGCAGGCCTTCGACGAGCCGTCGTAGTAGAAGTCGACCGGTCGGCCGAGCACCAGCCAGCTCCACGGGCTCGACCGGTACGGGTGGAAGCTGTCCAGCCCCTGGTGGAACCGGTAGGCCTGCAAGGTGAACGAGCCCAGCGAGCGGATCGGTCCGGGCAACCAGCCCCAGTCGAAAGCCGGGTGCAGCCCGAACGGCAGGTTGAGATGGGTCGACGAGCTGTGGGTGTCGGCGTAGTGCCGGCCCCAGCTGTTCTCGCCGATGAACCAGCCGAGGTAGGTCAGCAGGTAGACCGCCAGCGGCGTGACCAGCAACGACCCGACCGCCGGGCCGACGGAGCGGCGAAACAGAGCGCGCGTCGGCCGGGGAACGCCGGCGGACTTCAGCGCCGCGCGATCCCAGACCAGCGACAGCAGCACGAACAGCGCGAAGAACGACAGTGCGGTCCACTTCACCGCGCAGGCCGCCCCGAACATGACTCCGGCGAGCAGCCGCCACGGTCGCGGGCCCAGCGTCGGGACGCCGGCGCTCAGGTCCGCGCCGCTCGCGATCAGGCCGCCCAGCCGCGCCCGGATCTGATCTCGGTCGACGACCAACGCGGCGAAGCCGGCGAGGACGAAGAACTGGAGGAAGATGTCCAGCAGCGCGGTTCGGGCCAGGACCAGCGACAGGCCGTCCAGCGCGAACAGCAGGCCGGCGATGCCGCCGAACAGGTTCGAACGCAGCATCCGCCGCACCAGGCGGGTCAGCACGATGACGCCGAGAACCCCGGCGATGGCGGGAGCCGCTCGCCAGCCCACGGCGTTGTTGCCCCAGATGCTCGAGGTGAACGCGATCAACCACTTACCGAGCGGCGGATGCACGATGAACATGTAGTCGCGGTTGTCCTCGTAGCCGTAGCGCAGTAATTCCTGCGCCTCGGTCGCGTAGTACACCTCGTCGAAGCTCTTGCCGGGCGGGAAGCCGAGCGCCCAGAACCGCGTGAATCCAGCCAGGACGGCGACCGCGGCCGCGATCACCCAGCCCACCCAGGGGCGCGGGTCGTGCCACGGCGCGAGCGCTGCCGGCACGGGACGCGAGGGCTGCGGTGGCTCGGTGACGTCGCCGCTGTCGCCGAGCCCGGCGTTCGCCGGTGCCTCGAGCGTCGCCGTCACGGTCCCGATCCTAGAGCGGTGGCAATAGGGTTCGGCGGGTGACGCAGTCGGACAGGCCGGGCCGGGTCGTGCTGGCCGGCACACCGCTGGGACGCGCGGACGACGCATCGGCCCGCTTGCGGGAGGCGCTGGCGAGCACGCCGGTGATCGCCGCGGAGGACACCCGCCGCCTGCGCCGCCTGTGCGCGGACCTCGGGGTCAGCCCGTCCGGGCGGATCGTGTCCTTCTTCGAGGCGAACGAGACGGCCCGGGTGCCGGCGTTGCTCGACGCGCTGCGCGGCGGCGAGGACGTGCTCGTGGTGACCGACGCCGGCATGCCGTCGGTGTCCGACCCGGGCTACCGGCTGGTCGCGGCGGCCGTCGACGCCGGCGTGGCGGTCACCGTGCTGCCCGGCCCGTCGGCGGTGACGTCCGCGCTGGCGGTGTCCGGGCTGCCGGTAGACCGGTTCTGCTTCGAAGGCTTCCTCCCGCGCAAGGCCGGCGAACGGCGGCGGGCCCTGGCGGCTCTTGCCGCCGAGCGCCGCACGCTCGTGTTCTTCGAGGCGCCGCACCGGCTGGCCGACACGCTCGCCGACCTGGCTGGCGAATTCGGGGCCGATCGCCGCGCCGCCGTGTGCCGTGAGCTCACCAAGACCTATGAAGAGGTGCGGCGGGCGAGCCTGGCCGAACTCGCCGAGTGGGCCCGGGGTGACGTGCGGGGAGAGATCACGCTCGTCGTCGCCGGAGCCGTGGCCGAGGCGTTGCCTGTGAGCGAGGCGGACCTGGTGGACGAGGTGAGCAGGCGGGAGCAGGCCGGTCAGGCCCGCAAGGACGCGATCGCCGACGTCGCCCGCGACCGCGGCGTGCCGAAGCGCACCGTCTTCGACGCCGTCGTGGCGGCCAAGCCGCGTTGACGTCGCCCGACGGGGCCGACCCGCACATGCCGCGTCAGCTCCATTGCGGGGCGTAGACCGCGGGTGAACCATTTCGCCACCGGCTGCCCGCCGGCTATCCACCGCCTACAGAGGAGGTGCCCATGTTCATCCAGGTGTTCCAGGGCAAGGTGAAAGACGAGCCACGTCTGCGGGAACGATTCGAACGGTGGCAGCGTGACCTGATGCCGGGCGCGTCGGGCTATCTCGGCACGACGGCCGGCACGACCGATGACGGGACGTTCGTCGTGATGGCGAGGTTCGAATCGCCCGAGGCCGCGATGCGCAACAGCGAGCGGCCCGAACAGGGCGAGTGGTGGAAGGACACCGAAGCCTGCTTCGACGGGGACGTCTCGTTCATGAACTTCACCGAGGTCCACACCTGGCTCGCCGGGGGATCCGACGACGCGGGCTTCGTCCAGATCATGGAAGGCCGCAGCTCCGACCCGAAGCGGATGCACGAGATGATGCAGCAGTCCGGTGACCGCATCCACGAGGCCCGGCCGGAGATCATCGGCGGGCTGATGGCCGAGGCCGACGACGGCCGCTACGTCGACGCGATCTACTTCACCTCGGAGGCGGAGGCCCGCGAGCACGAGAAGATGGACATGCCCGCGGATCTGAAGCAGGACTTCGATGAGAACATGAAGCTGATGGGCGAGGTCACCTACTTCGACCTGCACCGGCCCATGCTCGTCTCGGCGAAACGGTAAGGCGGATACGGCTCGCTCGCGCTCACTAGGCTGTGAGCGTGAGCGACCGAATCCTGACCGCCGTGGCGTGGCCGTACGCCAACGGACCGCGGCATATCGGCCACGTCGCCGGTTTCGGCGTGCCGTCGGACGTCTTCAGCCGCTACCAGCGGATGGCCGGCAACGACGTGCTCATGGTCAGCGGCACGGACGAGCACGGCACGCCGATCCAGGTGCAGGCGGACAAGGAGGGGGTCAGCCCCCGGGAGCTCGCCGACCGCAACGCGCTCGTCATCGCGAAGGACCTGAAGGATCTCGGGCTGTCCTACGACCTGTTCACCAGGACGACGACCAAGAACCACTACGCGATCGCCCAGGAGCTGTTCCTCGGCTTGCTGAAGAACGGCTACGTGTTCGCCGAGAAGCAGCTCGGCGCGATCAGCCCGTCGACCGGGCGCACGCTGCCGGACCGCTACATCGAGGGCACCTGCCCGATCTGCGGCTACCCGCACGCGCGCGGCGACCAGTGCGACAACTGCGGGAACCAGCTCGACCCGATCGACCTGATCAACCCGGTCTCGAAGATCAACGGTGAGACACCGCAGTTCGTCGAGACCGAGCAGATGATGCTGGATCTGCCGGCCTTCGGCGACGCGCTGGCCGAGTGGCTGCGCAAGCAGACGCACTGGCGGCAGAACGTCCTCAAGTTCAGTCTCAACCTGCTCGACGACCTCAAGCCGCGGGCCTACACCCGCGATCTCGAGTGGGGCATCCCGGTGCCGCTGGACGGCTGGCGCGACCGCAAGGACAAGCGGATCTACGTCTGGTTCGACGCGGTCGTCGGCTACCTGTCGGCGTCGATCGAGTGGGCGGAGCGCAAGGGGGACCCGGAGGCCTGGCGCCGGTGGTGGCAGGACGCCGCCGCGCGCCACTACTACTTCATGGGCAAGGACAACATCGTCTTCCACGCCGAGATCTGGCCGGCGATGCTGATGGGCTACTCGGGAATCGGCGCGAAGGGCGGCACGCCGGGCTCGCTGGGCGCATTGCAGCTGCCCTACGAGGTCGTCTCGAGCGAGTTCCTGACCATGGAGGGGCGCAAGTTCTCCTCGTCGCGCAACGTCGTGATCTATGTCGGCGACATGCTGTCGCGCTACGACCCCGACGCGCTGCGCTATTACCTCGCGGTTGCCGGTCCGGAGAACCAGGACACCGACTTCACGTGGGCCGAGTTCGTGCGCCGCAACAACGACGAGCTGGTCGCCGGCTGGGGCAACCTGGTCAACCGGACGGTCTCGATGACGGCCAAGAACCTCGGCGCGATCCCGGCGCCCGGCGCGCTCACCGACGCCGACCACGCGCTGCTCGCGACGTCGCGGGCGGCCTTCGCGACGGTGGGCGACCTGCTGGCGCGGTCGCGGCAGAAGGCGGCGATCACCGAGGTGATGGGCGTGGTCGGCGCCGCCAACAAGTACCTGTCCGACATGGAGCCCTGGAAGCTGCGCACGGCCGATCCCGACCGGATGGCCAGCGTGCTGCACGTCGCCTTGCAGGTGGTGTCCGACGCCAAGACGCTGCTCACCCCGTTCCTGCCGTCCTCGTCGTCGAAGGTGCATGCGCAGCTCGGCGGCCAGGGCCAGTGGGCCGCCATGCCCGAGCTCGTCGAAGTGGACGAGCCGACCGCGGCCGGTTCGCCGTCCTACTCGGTGCTGACCGGCGACTACGACACCGGCGCTCGTTGGGAGTCGGTGCCGATCGAGGCGGGCGTGCCGATCGCCCCGCCCGTACCCGTGTTCACGAAGCTCGATCCCTCGGTGGTGGACGAGGAGCTGGCCCGCCTCGGCGCGGAGTGAGCCAGCACCCGCCGGCTCCGCCACCGCTGGCGGTCGCGGTCTTCGATGCGCACGCTCATCTCGACGCGATGGCCCACCGCAGC
>JAODNL010000160.1 GCA_025465405.1 Pseudonocardiales bacterium
ACGACGACAGCCCGCCGCCGGTCGGGACGGTGCTGTCGAGTGCGATCCGCAGGCCCGGGATGTGCACACCTGATTGGCGCAACACCCACGCCGCGCCGGCCGCATAGCCGGCCCACCCCGCGCTGGCCGGAACCAGCTCGTCGAGCGGGATCCGTACCGCGTCCGGACGCTGGGCCGACGTCACCACGACCACCGGCTCGTCGAGGCGGGCGACCCGGGCCGTGCAGCACTCCCGGATCGCGAACGGCAGTGCAAAACCGGCGTTGTAGTCGGTGTGCTCGCCGATCAGGTTCACCCGGCCCGGGGCTTGCCAGGTGACCACGGGGTGATGCGACATCAACGCGTCCCTTTGGCTGGGAAGTCCGGCACGGGTCTGGCGAGTACTGGTCATTTCTGTTATATCATGTTCGAGTCTGTCGGAACCGGACCCACGATCGAACGCCGAGAGGACGCGCCGTGCTCGCTCAGCAACGCCAGGTCCGGATCCTCGCCGAGCTCCGCCGAGCCGGCGCAGTTCGCGTCGCCGACCTCACCGAACTGCTCAACGTCTCGGACATGACCATCCGCCGCGACCTCGAGCAGCTCTCGACCGAGGGCGTGGCTCGCAAGGTACACGGCGGCGCGGTCCTCGCGGGCCAGGTCGCGTTCGAACCCGGCTTCGCCGTCAAGAGCCAGCTGGCCCTGCCGGCCAAGCAAGCGATCGCGCAGCGCGCCGCGAGCCTGATCCGCCCGGGGGCCGCGATCGCGCTGTCCGCGGGCACCACGACCTGGGCGATGGCGCGGCACGTGGCGGCGATCGGCGGAATCACCGTCGTGACGAACTCGACCACCGTTGCCGACGTCATTGCCGCGATCGACACCGCGAACCAGGTCAGTGTCATCCTCACCGGCGGGGTGCGGACGCCCAGCAGCGCTCTTGTCGGGCCTGTTGCCGACCGGACGATCGCCAGCATGCACGTCGACCAGCTGTTCCTCGGCGTGCACGGAATGGATGCCCGCGCCGGGTTCACAACGCCGAACCTGGCCGAGGCCACGACCAACCGGGTGTTCGTCGACAGCGCCCGCGAGGTGATCGTGCTCGCCGACTCCTCCAAGTGGGGCGTCGTCGGGCTGGCCGATATCGGCCCGCTGAACGTTGCCAAGACGGTGATCAGCGATGACGCGCTGCCCGCCGAGGCCCGCCGTGCCCTGACCGAGTCCGTCGAGTCCGTCCTCATCGTCGAGGTACCGCAATGAACCTCCGGGCCGGCCTGCCATGACCGCCAGACAGGAGACCCGGCTCGCCGACGGCCGCGAACTCTTCTACTTCGACAGCGAGCCCGGTGCCGATCGCTCGGCCCCCGACCGCCGGGTCGATCTGCCTGAGGCCGAGACGTCGTCAGAGGTCCGCTGGAACCCGCTGTTTCGCGACTACGCGGTCATCGCCGGGCACCGCCAGGCCCGCACATACAAGCCCCCGGCCGACCGCTGTCCGCTCTGCCCGTCGCGCAACGGCAGCAGCACCGAGATACCGGCCGACGATTACGAGGTAGCGGTCTTCGAGAACCGCTTCCCGTCGTTCTCGCTCAAGGCCGCGGCTACGGTCCCGCTGGTCGACGTCCCACCGTTTCAATCCGGCCCGGGCGACGGCCGCTGCGAGGTGGTCTGCTTCAGCAGCGTGCACGAAGACTCGTTCGCCCACCTGTCGCCGGCGCGCGCGCGGACCGTCATCGACGCCTGGGCCGACCGAACGGCCGCGCTCGCGCGGATCGACTCGATCGACTACGTGTTCTGCTTCGAGAACCGGGGTGAGGAGATCGGTGTCACGCTCTCCCACCCGCACGGGCAGATCTACGGCTACCCGTTCGTGCCACCCCGCTTCTTCCGCGCCGGCGAGGCGATGCGCCGGTATCGCGAACGGACCGGTGAGTGCTTGCAGTGTCGGATGCTCGACGCGGAGCTGAGCGTCGGTGACCGCATCGTGGCCGAATCCGCGGGCTGGGTGGCCTACGTGCCCTTCGCCGCGCGGTGGCCCTACGAGGTGCGGGTCGTGCCGCGGCGTCATCTGCCCGACCTGCCCGCGCTCGATGACGAGCAGCGCGAGGATCTGGCCACGATCTACCTCGACGTCTTGCAGCGCTTCGACCGGCTCTTCGACACTCCCGCGCCCTACATCGCCGGATGGCAGCAGGCCCCGGTGCGGAAGGACCGCGACGTGTGGCACCTGGCCGCCGAGATCTTCACGATCCGTCGCGCCCCCGGCAAGCTGAAGTACCTCGCCGGGTCCGAGTCCGGCGCCGCGATCTGGATCAACGACGTGACTCCGGAGACGGCCGCGGCCCGCCTCCGGGGCGAGATGGTCGGCGACTGAGCCGAGGCGTCAGGGTGGTCAGCGGGTCGCGGTCAGGTGGTAGACGGTGGCCTGCTCCGGGCGCAGCGTCGGCGCCTCGATCCCGGCGCGCATTAGCAGGTCGCCACGGGCCTCGAGCTCAGCCGGTGGCGTCCGGACCGCCGGGCCGTGCACGTCCGGTCCCTCACCTGGCATGGGCACCCGCCGGACGCGGTAGCGCACCCCGGAGTCGAGCCCTCCGAATACCACCGGCGCGCAGCCGTACCGCGCCGCGGCCGACACCCGGACGAGAACGAACAGGGCTTCGCTGCGGTCCCGCGACACCACGCCGTAGACCGTCGTGCCGGGGTCGGCCGGCCGGTCCATCCGCACCAGCTCCCCGGAATGGACAAGGGGCCGCACCGACTTTGCGAACCGCACCCAGCTCGTGAGCTCCTCTCGCTCCCGCGCCGACGTCGAGGTCAGATCCCACTCGAAACCCGCGTGACCGAACAGCGCGACCGCGAGGCGCAGCGCGAGATCACTCACCCGTCCGGTCGTGTGCGAGCGCGGCGCCCCGACGTGCGCGCCGATGAGCTCGAACGGCAACAGCGTCGATACCCCGGCGACGATCCGCACCCGCTCGACCGGATCGATGCAGTCGCTGGCCCACACCCGGTCGGTGTGCTCGAGAACGCCGTAGTCGATGCGGGCCCCTCCTGACGAGCAGGATTCGATCTCCAGGCCGGGGTGGCGCTCTCTCAACTGCGCCATCAACCGGTACAGCGCGAGAATCTGCTCGTGCATAGCGGGATGACCGGCACGCGGACCACCGCGGTGCACGGGATCGGCCGTGTCGCGGTTGTGGTCCCACTTGAGGAAGGCGACGTCGTAGTCGGCGACCACGCCGGAGATGCGTTCCAGCAGGTACGCGTACGCGTCGGGATGCGCGAGGTCGACCACCTGCTGGCTGCGCGACGGCGGTGGCATCCGGCCCGGCGTACCGAGCAGCCAGTCGGGATGCGCTCGCGCCAGCTCGGAGTCGGGATTGGCCATCTCGGGTTCGACCCAGAGGCCGAAGTCCATACCTCTGGCTCGGACGTGATCGGCGATCGGCGCCAGGCCCTCGGGCCAGACGTCGTCGGAGACGTACCAGTCGCCAAGCCCGGAGCGTTCACTTCGGCGCGAGCCGAACCACCCGTCGTCGACAACGAACCGCTCGACGCCGATCTCCGCGGCCACGTCGGCGAGTGCGGCAAGGCGCTCGAAGGAGTGCTCGAAGTAGACGGCCTCCCAGGTGTTGAGCACGATCGGACGCGGCCGACGTGGATGGTCCGGCCGCCGGCGCAGCATCGCGTGCAGCCGCGCGGACGCGCCATCGAGCCCGCGGTCGGACCATGCGCCGTAGACCCATGGTGTCGTCAGCGACTGTCCGGCGCCGAGGATCACTTCGCCGGCGCCCAAGACCTCGCCGGCGCCGACGATCGTGACACCGGTGTTCAGGCGCTGAGCGAGGTAGCGCTGATCGCCGGACCAGCCGAGATGGACGCCCCACACCTCGCCGGACCGGTGCCCGAACCCCTGCGTGCCCACGGTCAGCAGCAGCGGCGAGTCGGGCCCGGTGCGGCCGCGGCGCTGCTCGCGCAGCCAGGTCCCCTGGCCGAGCTCGCGGCGCTGCAACTGTGCTTCGTTCGACCACCGGCCCGCGTAGTCCACGACGTCCACGGCGTGTTCCGAGACCGGCAGCACGATGGTGAGGTCATCGACGACGTACGGCTCGTCCCCGGACGCCGCGGTGCTGGTAACTCGCTGCCGATGCCGCACGACGCCATCGGCCGTCAATTCCAGCTCACCGTCCAGTTGCAGGCGCGCCGCCTGATCCATCCCGCGGTAGCTCAGCTGATCGCCCGCGGGCGTGGAGGTACTCGTCGCCGCGACCAGGTCGAACAGGGGCTGGCTCGCGGTCCCGCCGCGATGGCCGCTCATGCCTGGCCAGCCCGCCCAGCCCTGGGCCCGAGTCGGCGACAGCGTCGTCGGGATGTCCGAGTCGTGGGTCTCCGGCGTCGGCGGCTCGTAGCCCGCGGCGGCGAGCGCGGCGAAGTCGGCGTCGCCCAGCTCGCCGAGGTCGGCGCCCCAGTGCACGATCCGCGGCAGGTGCGGTCCCGCGATGTCCAGGACCACCATCACCCCGGCCTGTCGCAACGCGAGCCAGGCAGGCGCGCCGGAGGCCGCGCTCATCCCTTCGACGAGCCGAGCGCGAGGCCCGCGATGAACTGCTTCTGCAGTGCGACGTACACGATCAGCGTCGGGATCGCCGCCATTAGCGCGGCGGCCGAAATCATGTTCTGGTTCGAGACGAACTGGCCCTGCAGATTGGCCAGCGCCGAGGTGATCGGCCGCTTGTTACCTGTCGAGATCAGGGTGATCGCCCAGAAGAAGTCGTTATAGATCCATGTGGTCAACAGGGTCGCGAGCGCGGCCATCGCGGGACGGCACAGCGGCAGGGTCAGCCGCCAGTACCGCGTCCACACCGACGCGCCGTCCACGATCGCCGCCTCGTCGATCTCGGTCGGGATCGTCTTCATGTAGTTGCTGAGCACGAAAACGCAGAAGCCCAGCTGGAACGAGATGTTGATGACGATCAAGCCGGCATACGAGTTGTAGAGCAGACCACTACTGCTCAAAAAGTGCGGCAGGTGGATCGCGAGGTACATCCGGTACAGCGGCGTGATCAGCACCTGCTGCGGCAGCAGGTTCCCAGCCGTGAACAGGATAAGCAGCGGGATGTTGAACTTGAAGCTCAGCCGCGAGACCACGAACGCCACGGCCGAGGCCAACAGCAGCGTGATCACGACCGCCGGCACGGTGATCCGCACCGAGTTCAGGAAGAACCGCCACATGTCCGACTGGCTCCACGCGTCACTGAAGTTCCGGAACGTGAAGTGGTGTGCGACCGAGACGTACCCGAGTCGGTTCGTCTCCGCCTCCGGACGCAGCGACACGTACAGCGCGAACGCGATCGGAAGGATCCACAGAACGCATACGACGATCATGAAGATCTGAGCCGCCACGCTGCCGACGCTGATCGGCCGCCGTCTGGGTCGAGGCGGGGCGGCGATGCCGCTCTCGATCACCGTAGCGGTGCTGATAGCCATTACCGGTCCTCCTTGCGGAACGCCTGGAAAAGGAAGGCGGTGATGGGCACCAGCGAGATCACCAGCAACACGACGCCGAGCGTCGAGCCGAAACCGATTCGCTGCGTCTCGCCGACGATGTTCTGGGTGACCGACACGGAGAGCAGTTCCAGCCCGCGAAGCGGATTGCCCTTGCTCGTGATGTACACGAGGTCGAAAGCGCGCAGCGACTCGATGACGGTGACGACCAGGATCACGATGTTGATCGGCCGCAGGGTGGGGAACACCACGCGCCAGAAGGTCTGCCACGCATTGGCGCCGTCGACGATCGCCGCTTCGCGCAGGGCCGGATCGACTGCCTTGAGGCCGGCCAGGTACAGGACCATCACGTATCCGGCCTGGCGCCAGCTCGCCTCGACGAGGATCGCCCAGAGATTCAGGTGCGGGTCACCGAGCCAGTTGATCAGGTTGTTGTTGCCGTTGCGGCCGAGCACCGTGTTGAGCAGGCCCAGGTTCGGCGCGTAGATCAGTTCCCAGATGATCCCGATCAGCGCGAGCGACAGCATCACCGGGAGGAACAGCAGGCTCTGGTAGACCCGACTGCCCCGGATCCCGCGGTCGATGATCACCGCGAACAGCATTCCCAGTGGTGTTGCAAACACGATGAAGACCAACAGCCAGATCGCGTTGTGCCGCACCGCCGGCCAGAAGTCCGGGTAGACCGTGAAGGCCTGGTTGTAGTTCTGCACGCCGAAGATGCAGCCCGGTTGCGGAAGGCCCGGCAGCGTGCCCTTCGAGGTGCATGCCTTGAGATGAATGCCGCCGACGCCCGTCCACTTGGTGAACGAGAGCAACACCGTGGCCAGCGCCGGAAACCAGACGAAGGCGAGATCGAGCAGCAGCGGTATTCCGAGCAGCAGCGCGACGACGATCCGGTCCCGCCGGGTCAGGGTGCGCACACGGCGCCGGCGACGACGCGATGTCGCCGCCGGCGGGTTCTTGACTTCGGTAGTCGAAACCATCAGCTCACGTGAAGATCGTCTTGGCCTGGGCCTCAGCGCTCTTTTGAATGGAGGAGATATTAGACGCGCTGGGGTTGTCGATGAAGCTCTGGATCAGCTTGATCATCGCCGTCGCCATATCCGGCACGGTGTCGCGGTCCATGAACTGGGCGACGTTCTTGCACTTGGCGATCTCCGAGACTGCCTTCTTCTGGATGGCGTTGTACGTCGGCGCGACCAAGCCGTTCGCGAGACCGGTGTCCCACGCGTCGGTCTTGAGGAAGGTCGTCTCGGCCTCCCCGGTGCCGACGTACTCGAGGACGGCCTTCGCCTGGGCCTGGTTCTTGGCCTTCTTCGGCAGGATGAAGCCGTCGGTCGGCGCGTCCATGTAGTCCGTGCCGAACTGGGTGTTGATCACCGGGTAGACGAAGAAGTCGAGGTCGGACAAGTTCGCCTTGGAGTAGTTGGCGGCCACCTGGTTGGACCCTTGGAACATCATCCCGGCCTGCTTGTTCTCCAGCGTCTTCGCGGAGTCCTGCCAGATGCGGCCGGTGGCCCCCTTCTGGCAGTACGGCAGGATCTCGGCCCACTGGTTGAACACAGCGGTGACCCCCTTGTCGGTCCAGGGCACCTCATGCTTCATCAGCTTGATGTGATAGTCGTAGCCGTTCAGGCGCATGTTGATGATGTCGAACGTGCCGAGCGCCGGCCAGCCGTCCTTGTCGGCGAAGGCGAATGGGACCAGGTTGTCCTTCTTCATCTGCTTGGCCAGCGTGACGAACTGGTCCCACGTCGTCGGGACGGTGTAGCCCTTACTGCTGAACGTGCTCTTGTTGTAGAACACGACCCACGGGTAGTTGTACAGCGGCACGAAGTAGTACTTGCCGTCGATGCCCTTCGACAGGTTCTTGGCGGCGTCGTTGAACGTGCCGCCGATCTTGTCCCACACGTCGTCCACCGGCGTCAGCAGGCCCTGCGCGGCGAAGAACTGCATGCGGTATCCGGCGAACCAGGTCGCCAGGTCGTCCGGCGTGCCCTGTAGGTAGCTGCTGATGTTGTTCTGGAACGTGTTGTGGTCAGTCGTGTTGACGGTGATCTTGACGCCGGTCTTGCTCGTAGCGGAAGTGCACAGCGACGCGAACGCCGCCTTGGGAGCCGCGTCGGAGTAGTTCGATCCGAAGGTGATGTTGCCGCCGGCAACCGCGCTGGTACCGCTCGACGACGACGAACTCGAGCTCTTCTTGCTGCTGCTACACGCCGCCACGAGGGCGGGCGCCGCCGCCAGTCCCGCGACTCCGGCCAAGCCCTTGAGCGCGGTCCGGCGGCTCAACTGCGTCGTGACGTCCGGCCGGCCGGACGTGGGAGCGGACCCGGAGTCCGACATAGGTGCCTCCATCGGTTGGGTTAAACGCGTTCCAACGTGATCCATCACAAGCACTCAAAGCAAAGCTTCGGCGTGCGTGAATGTCAAGGGCCCACGGTGTTACGTTTCGGCCACGCTCACCGAGAAGTCAGCGCATCCCAGAGCCCGACGGCGAGAATGTGGCCCGCTTGGCCGCCCCACACGCTTAAACAAGACACAACAACGAGGGCCCCGACGGCCGGTTGCCGGGCCCATACGTGTGCTAGCCCGCTCAATTCAACAGCGGATCGGGCGGGTAGGTCGAGAGCAGGTTCAGCGGCGGCGGCTGCCGGCGCAGCACCCGGGCCCACATGCCGCGCGGGTCCGTACTGAACAGGTCGTCCGGACTGCCCGACACCGCCCACCACGCCCCCTCGGCCATCTCGTCGTCCAGTTGACCCGGCGACCAACCCGCGTGCCCGGCGAAGACGCGCAAGCGCCTGGCCAGGCCGGCGATCACAGTGAGGTCGCCGTCGAGATCGACGGTCCCGACGCCGTCCACCACCGGCCGCACCCCCGGACCGTCGCCCTCGAGTTGGCCAAGGCACAACGCCCCATCGGGCTGGACCGGTCCGCCGCCGAAGACGACGGCCGGGCCGCTGACCGCGTCGTGCCACTCGGGCAGCACCTGGCCGACCGGGGTGTGGCTCGGCCGGTTGAGAATCACGCCGACCGTGCCGCCGCCGTCGTGCTCGAGCAGATAAATGACGGTCCGGGAGAAGTGCGGGTCGCCGAGCAGCGGCGTCGCGACGAGCAGGCGACCACCCGCGGGTGTGAGGCCTCCGAAGGCGGCCCAGTTCGACGACGGCACGTGTTTATCTTGGCCGCAGCTGGGCCTCGCGACCAGCCGACTCGTCGACGGGAGGACGCAGGCGCTCCCACTAGCGTGAAGGCGTGCCGCACCGAGGACACCTGCTCACTGCCCTCGCCGCGCCAGGGTTCCGTCGCCTTTTCGCGGTGCGCCTGCTCGGCCAGCTCGGCGACGGCGTCTTCCAGGCAAGCCTCGCCGGGGCCGTGCTCTTCAACCCCGAACGCCAGGCGCACGCCGCGGACGTAGCGGCCGGGTTCGCGGTCGTGCTGGTTCCGTACTCGCTGGTCGGTCCGTTCGCAGGCGTGCTGATCGACCGCTGGCGTCGCCAGCGCGTGATCGTCGGGAGCAACCTGCTGCGCGCCGGGTGCGTGCTGCTCCTCGCCGTCGAGGTCCTGGGTGGCCTGCACGGCCTGCCGTTCTACGCCAGCGCGCTTGTCGTCGTCTCGCTGAGCAGATTCTTCCTGTCCGGCCTCAGCGCCTCGCTGCCGCACGTCGTCGGCGCCGACGACCTGGTTACCGCGAACGCGCTGGCAACGACCGGTGGCGCGATCGCGACGACGATCGGCGGCGCCGGTGCCATCGCCGCCCGTGCCCTGATCGGCAGCTCGGACGGCGACTACGCGGTGATCGCCGTCGCTGCGGCACTGTGTTACGCCCTGTCCGCACTGCCGGGGCGGGGTTTTGGCCCGGACGAGCTCGGACCGGACGACGTCGAACGGACGAATCGGGAGACGATGCGTGACGTGTCGCGCGGGCTGCTCGACGGCGCGCGGCACGTGCATGAGCGCAAGCCCGTGCTGTACGCCCTGGTCGCGATCGGCATACATCGGCTCTGTTACGGCGTGACGACGGTCTGCACGTTGCTGCTCTACCGCAACTACTTCCACGACGAGGGCTTCTTCCGGGCCGGGCTGTCCGGACTCGGCCAGGTGGTCGGCGCGGTTGCGATCGGCGGCGGCCTGGCCGCGATCGTCACGCCGGTGGCGGCTCGTCACCTCGGCTACGTGCGGTGGCCGGCGATGCTGCTGATCGCGGCCGCGGTCGTCGAGGCCGGCCTGGGCCTGCCGTACACGATGCCCCTGCTGCTGCTCGCCGCGCTGCTACTCGGCTTCGTCTCGCAGGCAATCAAGATCAGCGTCGACACGTTGGTGCAGCAGCAGGTGGCCGACCTGTTCCGCGGCCGGGTGTTCGCGCTCTACGACACCCTGTTCAACCTCACGCTCGTGGCCGCGGCCGTGCTGACCGCGGTCGCCCTGCCGGAGGACGGCTACACCCCGACCACGGTCGTCGTGATCGCGGTCGTGTACGCGCTGGTGGGGATCGGATACGCGCGGTTGGGCGAACGAGTCAGCGAGCCTGCCGCTCGTACCACTGCTTGAGCTCCTCGACCGCCCGGTCATGGCCGAGCGGGCCGTGTTCCATCCGCAGCGCGAGCAGGTACTTGTACGCCTTGCCGACCAGTGGCCCAGGTGGGATGTCCAGGACGGCCATGATCTCGTTGCCGTCCAGGTCGGGGCGGACCGCGGCCAGCTCCTCCTTGGCCTGCAGCTCGGCGATGCGGTCCTCGAGCGTGTCGTACGCCGCGGACAGCGCGGCCGCCTTGCGCTTGTTGCGGGTCGTGCAGTCGGACCGGACGAGCCTGTGCAGGCGGGGCAGCAGCGGGCCGGCATCGACGACGTATCGGCGCACCGCCGAATCGGTCCACTCACCGTCGCGGTAGCCGTAGAAGCGCAGGTGAAGGAACACCAGTTGCGCGACGTCTTCGATCAGCTGCTTGCTGCATCGCAGCTCCTTCAACCGTTTGCGCGCCAGCCGAGCACCGACGACCTCGTGATGATGAAAGGTGACCCGTCCGCCGGGTGCAAACGCGCGGGTCGCCGGCTTGCCGATGTCATGCAGAAGGGCGGCCCAGCGCAGGGTCAGGTCGGGCTCGTCCTCGAGCTCGATGACCTGCTCGAGAACCTGCAGCGTGTGCGCGTAGACGTCCTTGTGCTGGCCGTGTTCGTCGGCGGCCATCCGCAGGGCCGGCAGCTCCGGGAGGACGACGTCGGCGAGTCCGGTATCGACCAGCAGCTCCAGGCCGGCCCGCGGTGCCCGGCCCAGCAGGAGTTTGTGCAGCTCGACCTGAACGCGCTCGGCCGTGATCCGCCCCAGTTCGGTGGCCATCGCGGTCATCGCGTCCAGCACCTCCGATGCCACTGTGACGCCGAGCGTCGAAACGAACCGGGCCGCCCGAAGCATCCGCAGCGGATCGTCGGCAAAGGACTCCTCCGGCGTGCCTGGCGTGCGCAGCAGGCCTCGCGCAAGGTCGGCCAGCCCGCCGAACGGATCGCTGAACGTGCGGTCACCGGTGACCGAGAGCGCCATCGCGTTCATGGTGAAGTCCCGACGGCGCAGGTCGTCGTGCAGCGACTCGCCGTAGACCACCTCGGGCTTGCGTGACATCCGGTCGTATCGGTCGGCGCGGTAGGTCGTGATCTCGCACATCCGGTTCTCGACCTGAGCTCCGATGGTGCCGAACTCGATACCCGTCGTCCACGTGGCCTGCGCCAGCGGGCCGACGATTCGCAGGACGTCGGCGGGCCGGGCATCGGTCGCGAAGTCGAGATCCTCGTCCGGACGCCCCATCAACGCATCGCGCACGGTCCCGCCCACCAGGTGCAGCTCGTGTCCGGCCGCCGCGAATGCCATGCCGAGTTCCGCCGCCTCAGCCGGAATCGGAATGAGGTCGGCAGGAGACGTCATCGGCTGACCGGGTCGGTGTTGCAGGCTCGCGGTGTCACGGGCCGCCAGGATACCGACGTCCGGTTACCATCGGGCCATGTCCCAGGGTCCTTCGGATGCTGCGCCGCGGCGCGGGCCGAAGGCGGCCAAATCCGCGCGGGGCCGGGGGCGCTGGCTGCGCCGGGTCGATGAATACAGTGCCGGCGGCCTGATCGTCGATCTGGACGGTGACGTTCCTCTCGGTGCGCTGATCGGGCGAACCGACAAGCTCGGCCGGCTGCTCTGGTCACTGCCCAAGGGTCACATCGAGGAGGGCGAGACCGCCGAGCAGGCCGCGGTCCGCGAGGTCGCGGAGGAAACCGGCATTACGGGCGAGATCCTCGCCGAGCTGGGCACGATCGATTTCTGGTTCGTGGCCGAGGGTCGGCGCGTGCACAAGACGGTCCGTCACTATCTACTGCGCGCGACCGGCGGGGAGCTCTCCGACGCCGATATCGAAGTGACCGCGGTGGCGTGGGTACCACTGCCCGACATCCAGGAGCAGCTGGCCTACCCGGACGAGCGCGGCCTGGTCGAGACCGCCGGCCGGCTGCTCGCGGAGACCGCGTGAGACGAGCGGGGGGGGCCCGACGTCGGCACACCGCACTGGCCCTTGCCGGTGTCGTCGCTGCCCTCGGCATGTCGGCGCTGGCCCAGCCCGCGACCGCTCAGCAGCCTCTGAACGGCCACAGCGTGACCGTCAGCACGCTGAGTGTCACGCCGTCGACCCCGGTGCCGAGTGAGCAGCCCGCGCCGCTGACGGTCGTGCTGCAGCTCACCAACACCACCGACCAGTCGCTGCCGTCGGTCACGATCGGGGCCGACCGCGGCAACCCGATCAACACCCAGACCGCGCTGGATAACGCGATCAAGAACCCGCAGCCACCGGACCCGTCCCTGGTCCGGCGCATCACCACCAAGAAGCCGGTCACGACCTCGCTCGGCCCGCGGGGCACGGCCGTGGTCGAGTTCCGGACCTCGAGTGAGCTGCCGGTCGACCAGGGCGTGTGCGTGTGCCACGACGCGATCTATCCGCTCTACTTCACTGTCCACAGCGCCGGTGCGGACGGGTCCGACACGACGATCGGCGCCGGCCAGACGTATGTCCCGGCCTTCAAAGACAAACCCGCTCCGGTACAGGTCAGCTGGGTGTGGCCGATCGTGGATCGACCACACCGGCTGACGAGCGACACCGTCTTCACCGACGAGGAGCTGGCCGCCTCGATTGCCGGGGGCCGGCTCGACCGGGTGCTGGCCGTGGTGGAAAAGGTGGGCCGGACGGTACCTATGACACTCGTCATAGATCCCGAGCTGATCGACGAGCTCGCCGTCATGAGCGACGGCTACCGGGTGGAGCACGCGGGCAAGGTCGTGACTGGCTCGGGCTCAGCCGCCGCACGGGCGTGGCTGGCGCGGTTGCGCGCAATCCTCGACGCGGCCCCGAACCTTCAGCTGGCCTTCACCCCGCCCTCCGATCCGGACGTCGAGTCGCTCACCCGCAACGGCCTGGGCTGGACGTCTGCTCTTAGCCAACCGGCGCAGACCCGCGTCACCGCCGCCCTCGGCGGTCGCGCTCCTGAGAACGACATCGCGTGGCCCGCGGACGAGGCGCTGAGCGACGACACGCTCACCGCCCTCGTCCGGCAGGGCACGCACACGGTCATCCTCAACGACTCGGCCCTCCCGAGCGGCTCGAACCAGTCGCCTTCGGCCAACGCGCTGGGTGCGGTACAGACACCCGCGGGCGTCGCGTACGCGGCGGTCACCAGCAGGAGCATCCAGCGCTACGTCGCCCCGGTGCTCTCGGTCGGCGGCACCGGGCTCGCCCAACTGCCGCAGCTGGTGTCCGAAGTGGCGATCCGGGCCGCCGAGGACATCACGACCTCGCGATTCGTGGTCATCGCCCCGCCCCGCGAGATCGATCCGTCCGTCGACGTCGCGGCCAGGGCCATCAGTGACACGGCCCGGGCCTACTGGGCCACCCCGCTGACGCTGGGCCAGGCGGTGGGCGGGACCGTCCAGCCGGCCGATCACGGCCAGCTCGTCCCGCCGGGCGGAGCGGCCGCGGCGCTCTCGCCGCTGACCATCACGGCGGCGCAGAACCTGTCGCGGGTCGTACCGGCACTCAAGACCATGCTGGTCAACCCCGCCGATGCGACCGACCTGCTGGGTTCGCTACCCACTGCGGTCCAGCGCGCCGAGTCCTCGGCGTGGCGAACCGACCATGCCACCGGGGACGCGTTCGCGAGCCGGCTCAACGACGCGATCACGTCGATCGAGTCCGCGGTGCGCATCGTCAAGCCGTCCACCGGTACCTACACCCTCGCTTCCAGCAACTCGCCGTTGCCGATCACCGTCGAGAACCGGCTCTCCGTTCCCGTCGTCGTGCGCATCCGGGTCAGCGCCGCGGGCGGCCTGCCCGGGTTCACGGCCACCGATATCGGTCTCCAGCGCATCGAGCCGGGCATCAAGGTGCCGTTACACATCCCGACCCATGTCGAACGAACCGGTCGCTTCCTGGTGCAGGCTGTCCTGATGACGCCGAGCGGTGAGCCGGTGGGCGCGCCGGTCAGCCTGTCGGTTCACAGCACCGCGCTCGGCACGATCGGCGTGATCATCACTGTCGTGGCCGGCGCGGTGCTCGCGCTCGCGCTCCTGATCCGCTTCGCCCGCCGCTGGCGTGGGCGGCAGAAGGTCGGCGCCGTTGCCGAGGTGGTGGACGACCCGGTGGCCGTCCCGTGACCGATCCGGACGACGGCTGGAGCGCACCGTCGCTGTACAAGGGCGGTGGCCAGGTCTTCGAGCCGCGGATGTTCACCGAGGCCGATCCCATGGCGTCGCAGGTGCTGCTGCTCGACTGGGACGAGCCGAGCGCCTCGAACGAACCGCAGTGGAGCACGCCGACCTACGTCGGCCCGCGCCGCTTGCGCCCGCACACCAAGCCCGCCGCGGAGACGATCGATGCCGCACGCGGCGGCGGCGACACGGCCGCCGCCGAGCCACTCGACCGCGAACTCGCGGCGCCCACGCGCCGAGCCGCGCGCGACCTCGGTAACCGCGGACTGATCGCCAGCAGCCGCACGATGGCGATTGCCAGCCTGGCGAGCCGGGTCACCGGCTTCCTGCGCAGCAGCATGCTGGTCGCGGCGATCGGCATCGTGGGCGTCGGCGACGCGTACAACGTCGCCAACAACTTCCCGAACATGGTCTACGAACTGCTGCTGGGCGGCGTCCTGTCCAGCGTCCTCATCCCGTTGCTGGTGCACGCGCAGGAGGAGGACGAGGACGAAGGCGTCGCCTACACCCAGCGGTTGCTGTCGGTAGCCACCGCAGCGCTCGCGGTCATGACGCTGCTCGCCGTCGCGTGCGCTCCGCTGCTGGCGGCCGGCTTCGTCACCGACAGGTCGCAGCGCAGCCTCACCGAGATCTTCGCGACCCTGCTGCTCCCCGAGATCTTCTTCTACGGACTCGGCGCGATGTTCATGGCGGTGCTGAACATCCGGCACAGCTACGGACCGGGCGCGTGGTCGCCGGTGCTGAACAACCTCGTCATGATCGTGACGCTCGCGGTGTTCTGGATGCTGCCCGGCCCCAAGACGCTGAACCCGTCGACGATCACCACTCCGCAGATCCTCGTGCTCGGCATCGGCACGACGCTCGGCATCGCGGCCCAGGCGCTGGTGCTGATCCCCGCGCTACGCCGGACCGGCTTCCGGTGGCACTGGCGCTTTCGGGCGCGTCCGAACGAGATCGGCCGGATGCGAGAGGTCGGCGCGCTCGGCGGCTGGGTGCTGGGGTACGTCGTGGCCAGCCAGATCGGCGTGACCGTGATCGCGAAGGTCGGCGTCAGCCACCACGCGTTCACGATCTTCACCAATGCCGACCTGCTGCTGCAGATGCCGTACGGAATCCTGGTGGTTTCGCTGCTCACCGCGCTGATGCCCCGCCTGTCCCGCGCGGCTGCCCGCGGCGAGACGGGCGCCGTCATCAGCGACCTGTCCCTCGGAGCGCGCCTGTCGGCGGTAGCGCTCATACCGATCACTGCCGGGCTGATCGTGCTCGGTCCGGCGCTCAACGTGGTGCTGTTCGGCTACGGCGAGACGTCCATTGCGGGCGCCCGTCTTATCGGCACGTCGCTCGCGATCTCGGCGTTCGGGCTGTTCCCGTTCGCGCTGGTCATGCTGCAGTTGCGCGTGTTCTACGCGATGCGCGACGGCCGCACGCCGACGCTGATCAACGTCTTCATGGTCGGCAGCAAGGTGCTGCTCGTCCTGGTGGCCGACGCCACCCTGAATGGGCCGGCCCACATCGCAGAGGCCCTCAACACCGCGACGTCGATCTCCTACGTGGTCGGTGCGATCGTCGGCCACCTCGCGCTGACCCGGCGGCTGGGCAACCTCGGGTTCCGGCGGGTGGCTCGGACGGTGGCTCAGGTTTCGGCCGCATCGGTGGTGGCGGCCGTGGCGACACTGGCCGTGGTGGCCGGCTCGCAGCAACTGCTCGGCCGCGGCCACGTCGGGTCGCTCGCCGGACTGATCCTGGGCGGCGCCGCCGGGCTGGCGGTCTTCGTCGCGCTGGCCTGGAGGATGCGCATTCCCGAGATCCAGGACATCGTCGCGCTGGCCGGGCGGGGCACGCCGACCCGGGAATCCGGGATTACCTAGGATCGTTTAGCCGGGGACATAGGAAAGAGGACTTGTGAGCACACAGCAGCAGAGCGGTACGGCAGGCCACCGCCAGGTGATCGTCGTGGGATCGGGACCGGCCGGATATACCGCTGCGCTCTACACCGCACGTGCCGATCTGGCGCCACTGGTCTTCGAAGGCTCGCAGTACGGCGGCGCGCTGATGAACACCACCGACGTGGAGAACTACCCGGGCTTCCCGGACGGCATCATGGGCCCCGAGCTGATGGCGCAGATCCGCGCCCAGGCGGAGCGCTTCGGCGCGGAACTGGTCAGCGACGACGTCGTCGCCGTGGACCTGACCGGTCCACTCAAGGTGGTCCGCACGCACGACGCGGAGTACACCGCCGACGCGGTGATCCTGGCGATGGGCTCGGCCTATCGCAAGCTGGGCGTCGATCGCGAGAACGAGCTGTCCGGCCACGGCGTCTCCTGGTGCGGCACTTGCGACGGCTTCTTCTTCCGCGACCTGGACATCGCCGTCGTCGGCGGCGGTGACACCGCCATGGAGGAGGCCACCTTCCTCACCCGCTTCGCCAAGTCCGTCACCGTGATCCACCGCCGTGACTCGCTGCGCGCGAGCCGGATCATGGCCGACCGCGCCGAGGCAAACCCGAAGATCCAGTGGCTGTGGAACTCCGCCGTCGTCGGCCTCGCCGGTGACGGGTCGCTGGAGGGCGTGCGCGTGCGCGACACGCTCACCGGGGCCGAGCGTGAGCTGCCCTTGGACGGGCTGTTCATAGCGATCGGGCACGAGCCACGTAGCGAGCTGGTCAAGGGCCAGGTCGAACTCGACGACGACGGCTACATCCGCACCACGATCGGGACGCGGACCAACCTGGACGGGGTGTTCGCCGCCGGCGACGTCGTCGACCACGTCTACCGCCAGGCCGTCACCGCGGCCGGCACCGGGTGCCAGGCGGCGCTCGACGCCGAGCGGTACCTCGCCGCCCTCGCTGATGCGCGCGGCAAGGCAGTCAGCGACGCGGCCCTCACCGGCGACCGCGCCTGACCGGCCGCCCTGGGGAATCATCGGTCATTACCTCGGCGTTACACGCAAGAACCCACAGGATCAGGAGAGACGACAATGGGCAACAACACCAAGACCGTCACCGACGCGAGCTTCGCCGCCGACGTGCTGCAGGCCGACGGGCCTGTGCTCGTCGACTTCTGGGCGGAGTGGTGCGGTCCGTGCCGCCTGGTCGCTCCGGTTCTCGAAGAGATCGCCGGTGAGTACGCCGGCAAGATCACGGTGGCCAAGGTGAACATCGACGAGAACCCCGGCATCGCGCGTGACTACCAGATCATGTCGATCCCGACGATGTCGGTGTTCTCCAACGGCAAGATCGTGAAGTCCATCGTGGGCGCGCGGCCGAAGGCCGCCATCCTCCGGGAGCTCACCGACTTCGTCGCCTGAACGCGTTCGCGCAGGTCGGACCGTACTCGTTTGCCCGTATTTGGGGACCTGGCTGGCCGCTGTTCAGGCACATTTCGGTGACCCGCCGTCGCTGAGGCACAATGGCCGACGACCCCCGATCAGCCCCAGCTTGCGAGGACTAATTCCGTTATGCAGGACCTCCGCCGCGGCGCGACCGGCAGCGCCGTCGCCGAGGTACGGCGCATGCTGGCCTCGCTCGGTCTGCTCGACAACACCAACCCCGAGTTCGGCGACGTCTTCGACGAAATCACCGAGCTCGCCGTCCGCCACTTCCAGCAGCGGCGGGGCATATCGGTCGACGGAGCGGTCGGGGCCGAGACGTATGCCGCACTCACCGGGGCGCATTGGCGCCTGGGCGACCGCGTCCTGTCCCATGACGCCGCGCAGCTGATGATCGGCGACGACGTGAGCGCCCTGCAGCAGCAGCTGCTCGAACTCGGCTACAACCTGGTTCGGGCCGACGGTGTCTTCGGGGCGACGACCGCAGAGGGAACCCGCGCGTTCCAGCGCGATTACGGCCTGGTGCCGGACGGCATCTGCGGCCCGGCGACGCTACACGCGCTGCGCCAGCTCGGCCGGCGCGTCGTAGGCGGCCGGCCGCAACTGCTTCGCGAGATGGTGGCCGTTGCGGCCTCCGGTCCCAGCCTGCTCGGCAAGCGGATCGTCCTCGATCCGGGTCACGGCGGTGACGATCGCGGCATCGTCCACGACGGCATCGAGGAAGCCGCCCTGGTCTGGGACCTCGCAACCCGTCTCGAGGGCCGTCTGACAGCCCTTGGCGTCCGCTCCTGGTTGACCCGCGGCCCGAGCAACGCCGCGACGGACGAGCAGCGCGCCACGCTCGCGAACGAGGTCGGCGCGGACCTCGTGCTCTCGCTGCACGTCGACGGCTTCGCCTCCCCCCGCGCCAACGGCGTGGCCGCCTACTACTACGGCGGCGGCGAGACGAGCTCCACGATCGGCGAGCGGCTCGCCGATCTCGTCCAGCGCGAGCTGGTGGCGCGCACGGGCCTCTTGAACGGCCGCATCCACGGCAAGAGCTGGGCTCTCCTACGGCTGACCCGCATGCCGACGGTCCGCGTCGAGCTCGGTTACCTGACTTCCCCCATCGATCGCCCGCGGCTGGTTGACCCGCTGTTCCGTGACACGGTCGCCGAGGGATTGCTGGTCGCCGTGCAACGGCTGTACCTGCCGCTGGCCGACGATCCACCGACCGGCGTCATGCGAATCCCCGCGATAGCCGGCTGACCGCGGCGCTCAGCCGCGGCTGAGTACCGGTGCCTGCATCGAGGACAGCAGCCGCTCCAACGCGTACTCGACATCTTCCTTCCACGACACCGTGGTCTTGATGTCCAGTCGCAGCCGGGGGGTGCGTGGATGTGGCCGCACCGTCTTGAACCCAACCGCGAGCAGGTAATCCGCGGGCAGCACGCAACCGACGTGCGGCTGCTCGCTCGGCTGTTGCCGCGGCGCTGCCCACTCCGTCGGCTCGTCGTCCGGCGCGCGCGGCGCCGCGTACCCGAATGCCTCGATCGCCTTGACGCCGCGCCGTGCCGCGTCCCGGGCGACGCCCTGCACGAGCATCCGTCCGAGCCCGGCGCCGGTGAACTCGGGCATCAGGCGCGCGGTCATCAGCAGGACGGCGTCCGAGCTGACCGGCGACGTCGGGAACGCGACTGAGCGCGGCACGTATGCCGGCGGCGCGTAGAGCACGAACCCGGCGGCCACGCCGTCGACGTAGGCGAGCTGCCCGCAGCTGCCCCATTCGAGCAGCGTGTCGGACACCCATGCCTCCTTCTCGAGGCCGGAATCACCGCTGTCGTGTGCCCGCTCGCCGGCGACCGGGTCCAGCTCCCAGAACACGCAGTTGCGGCAGCGCGGCGGGAGGTCGCCGAGATTGTCGAGCGTGATGTTCACGAGCCGACGTGACACCAAGACCCCCCCCTCAGCCGACACGGCATGGGTTTCCTCCCAGAAGAGGGTAGGCGCGAGGGCCGGCCCGCGCGAGGGGGCCTTACGCGCTGCCGTCGTAGTCGACGAGGAATTCCCCGATGCGGCCGATCGCCTCGGTCAGGTCGTCGGCGCGCGGCAAGGTGACGATGCGCAGATGGTCCGGACGCGGCCAGTTGAAACCGGTCCCCTGGACTACCAGGACGTGCTGCTCGCGCAGCAACTGAAGGACGAACTGCTGGTCGTCGGCGATCGGGTACACCGCCGGATCCAGCCGCGGGAACACGTACAGCGCGCCCTGCGGCCGCACGCACGTGACACCCGGGATCGCGTCGAGCGCCTTCAGCGCGGCGTCACGCTGCTCATGCAGCCGACCGCCGGGCAGGACGAGCTCGCGGATGCTCTGCCGGCCGCCGAGCGCCATCTGGATCGCGTGCTGGGCTGGGACGTTGGCGCACAACCGCATGTTGGCGAGGATCGTGATGCCTTCCAGGTAACTCGTCGCATGCCGTTTCGGCCCGCTGACCATCATCCAGCCGGACCGGAAGCCAGCGAGTCGGTAGGCCTTCGACAGCCCGTTGAACGTGAGCGTGAAGACGTCCGGGGCAACGGCCGCGAACGGGACGTGCACGGCGTCGTCGTAGAGGATCTTGTCGTAGATCTCGTCGGCCATCACCACGAGGCCGTGCTCACGGGCGAGGTCCGCAATCTCGAGCAATACCCCCTCAGGGTATACGGCGCCGGTCGGATTGTTGGGATTGATCACGACGATCGCCTTGGTCCTCGGCGTGATCTTCGAACGGAGATCGTCGACGTCGGGAAGCCAACCGGTGGCCTCGTCGCAGAGGTAGTGCACGGGTCGCCCGCCGGCCAGCGACGTGGAGGCGGTCCACAACGGATAGTCCGGCGCCGGCACGAGAACCTCGTCGCCGTTGTCCAGCATCGCCTGCAATGACAGGGAAATCAGCTCGCTGACGCCGTTGCCGAGCCAGACGTCGTCGACGTCCACGATGTCGATGCCGCGCTCCTGATAGTGCTGCACGATCGCGGTGCGCGCAGACAGCAGGCCCTGCGAGTCCGAATATCCCTGCGCGTTCGGCAGGTTGCGGACGACGTCGACCAGGATCTCGTCGGGTGCCTCGAAGCCGAATGCCCCCGGGTTGCCTATGTTGAGCTTGATGATGCGACGGCCCTCTTCCTCGAGCCGCTTCGCCTCTTCCAGCACCGGACCGCGTATGTCGTAGCAAACGTCTTCGAGCTTGCGTGATTGCCTGAGATCCACGCCCAAACCTTCGCATACGACCGCTGAAGGCCGACATCGGATTTCCGTGGCAGGGTCGCACGCATGGAGTTCGCCGATGTCGTCCGTGCCCGCCGGATGGTACGCAGCTACGACCACGACCGTCCCATTCCTCGAGAGTCGCTCGACGAGCTGCTCAGGCTCGCCGTTAGGGCTCCGTCCGCGGGCCATACCCAGGGCTGGCGATTTCTCGTACTGGACGACATAACGTCCCGCACGGCGTTCTGGTCGGCCACTTCGGACGGTGCGGGCGACAGTTGGCTGGCCAGACTGAAGACAGCACCGGTCCTGGTTGTCGTGTTTTCCGATAAGGATGCCTATCTCGATCGATATGCCGAACAAGACAAGGGATGGACGGATCGCGACGAGCTCCGGTGGCCGATCCCCTACTGGCACGTCGACGCCGGAATGGCCGCGATGATCTTGCTTCTCGCGACCGTGGACACGGGACTCGCGGCCTGCTTCTTCGGCGTGCCCGGCGAGCGCTGGCCTGCCCTACGGGCCGCCTTCGCCGTGCCGGAGCGGCTCATGCCGGTGGGCGTGATCAGCGTCGGCTACCCGGCACCGGATCGGCGCTCGCCGTCGCTGCGCCGGGGCCGCCGGCCGCTCGACGAGGTGGTCGCCTACGGCTCGTTCGGCTGACTGCCCTCGGCTCGCTGGGTGGCCAGCTGGGGCGCCATCATGCCGACGATGCGCTCGAGGTCGTCCACCGATGCGAACTCGACGGTGATCCGGCCCTTGCGGCGGCCCAGCTCGACGCGAACGCGGGTGTCCAGGGCGTCTGACAACTTGTCGGCCAGATCGGTGATGCCGGGCGCCGAGATTCGCTGGGCCGACGCGCGCCGGGCAACCTTCTTCTCGCCGTGGCCGCTCGCCGCCAACGCGACCAGCTCCTCGGTGGCCCGCACTGACAGCCCTTCGGCCACGATGCGCGAAGCAAGCTCGTCCTGCAGCTCCCGGTCGTCCAGGCCGAGCAGCGCTCGAGCATGGCCGGCAGACAGGACGCCCGCGGCGACCCGGCGCTGTACCGGCACCGGCAGATTGAGGAGCCGGATCGTGTTGGTGACCTGCGGACGGCTGCGGCCGATCCGCTGGGCCAACTCCTCGTGAGTCGTGCCGAACTCCTCGAGCAGCTGCTGGTAAGCCGCCGCCTCCTCCAGGGGATTGAGCTGGGCCCGGTGGATGTTCTCGAGTAGCGCGTCGCGCAGCATCGCGTCGTCGGCGGTCGAGCGGACGATCGCGGGGACCGTCGTCAGGCCGGCGGCCGCTGCCGCTCGCAGCCGGCGCTCGCCCATGACCAGCTCGTAGCCGCCGGCGTCCGGACGCACCACGATCGGCTGGAGCACGCCGAACTCGCGCACCGAATGGGTCAGTTCGGCCAGCGCGTCCTCGTCGAACACCTGCCGCGGCTGCTTCGCATTCGGGTGTACGTCGGCGATCGGCACCTCAGCGAAGGACACGCCTGGCACCGGCAGTGGTCCATCCACGGAGCCGGCGGAGTCCGCACCGAGCGCCGGCTCCGCCGGGTCGGCGGGATGTTCGGCCGCGTCGACGGTCGAGTCGCCGAAGTACACGTCGACCGGCGCCGGTGACTCTGCGGGCGCCGCGGTAGGAATCAGCGCACCAAGCCCCCGGCCGAGGCCGCCGCGCCGAGTCCTGCTACTCATGCCGCGGCACCACGCGCGCTGTGCCGATGATTCGCTCGCCGCTCGCTCATGTATCCGACTCCTTCTGGTGCTCGAGCCCCCAGGACAGGCCACGCTCGGCGATCTCACGGGCGGCTTGAAGGTACCCGACGGCACCGCGGGACCCGGCGTCGTAGGTCATCACCGTCTGGCCGAAGCCAGGCGCCTCGGACACCCGGACGTTGCGCGGAATG
>JAODNL010000167.1 GCA_025465405.1 Pseudonocardiales bacterium
ATCTTGCGCACCAGATCGGCGCGATGCGGGTGCAGCTCGTTCGCGGTCACCCGGGCGCCTCGCTGCGCCGCCAGCGCCGCGAGCAGCGCGGTCTTCCCGCCCGGTCCCGCGCACAGATCCAGCCACCGCTCGTCCCGTCCGTCGAGGGACGCGTCCGCCAGCGCGAGCGCGCAGAGTTGGCTGCCCTCGTCCTGCACGCCGGCCCGCCGCGCCCGGATCGCGTCCAGAGCCCCCGGCTCGCCGCCGGACATCCGCACCGCGTACGGCGAGTACGGCCCCGCCACTCCGCCCGACGCCGCGAGAAGCTCGTCGCGCCCGATCCGTCCGGGCCAGGCGACAAGGTGCGTCTGGGGCCGAGCGTCGTCGGCCGCGAGCGCCACCTCGGTCTCCGCGAGGTCACCGCCCAGCGAGTCGGAGAAGGCGGCGACGATCCAGTCCGGATGTGCGCTGTGCAGCGCGAGCCGGTGCGTGGGCGACGCGCCGACCGCGAGCCGGTTCGTCCAGGTGTCCCAGTCGGAGCCGGCAACCCGCCGCAGTACTGCGTTGAGCAGGCCGGCGGCGCGCCCGTTGCCGGTAGCACGGGCGAGATCGACGGTCGTGGCGACGGCGGCATGCGACGGGATCCGGGTCCGCAGCGCCTGATACGCGCCGAGGCGCAGCAGGTCGCGCACCGCGGGCTGCAGATCGGCCCGCGGCCGGTCCAAGCAGGCCGCGACGATCTCGTCCAGCGTGCCGGCCGCGCGCAGCGTGCCGTAGCTCAGCTCGGTGGCGAGCGCGGCGTCGCGTCCGGCCAGGCCACGCTCGCCGATGAGTGACGGCAGCACGAGATTCGCGTACGCGTCGCTGGAATCGACCGTCCGGAGCAGCTCGAAGGCGACGAGGCGCGGCCGGTCGACCGGTGGACGGCGGCGCCGCGCCGGGTCAGCCAAGGCGCTCCCCTGCCTCCAGGCGCGCGCCGCGCCCCCAGTCCGCGGCCGGCATTGGCCGGCGGCCTGGCGGCTGGACCCAGCTGAGCTCGACCTCGGCCGTTGCCGTGCCGACCGCCACCCCGCCCTTACCGACCCACAGCTCGCCCGGGGTCAGGTCGTTCGCCCCCCGTAGCCGCACCGGCCCGAGCTTCAGCCGGTCGCCGCGGAACATGGTCCAGGCCCCGGGCGCCGGCGTGCAGGCACGGATCAGCCGGTCGACGCGCCGGGCCGGCGCCGTCCAGTCCACCTGCGCGTCGGCGACGGTGAGCTTGCCCGCGAGGGAGACGCCGTCGGGCGGCTGGGGGCGCGGCGCCAGGGTGCCGTCGGCGATGCCGTCCATCGTCGCGGTGAGCAGCGCGGCGCCGCTCACGGACAGCCGATCGAGCAGATCACCCGCGGTATCGGACGGGCGGACTGGCTCGGTGACGACGCCATAGACCGGACCGGTGTCCAGGCCTTGCTCGATCCGGAACGTCGACGCCCCGGTGATCTCGTCGCCGTGCAGGATTGCGTGCTGCACCGGCGCCGCGCCCCGCCATGCCGGCAGCAGCGAGAAGTGCAGATTGACCCAGCCGTGCAGCGGGACGGACAGGGCGGCCGGCGGGATCAGCGCGCCATAGGCCACGACCGGGCAGCACTCGACACCGAGTTCCCGCAGCGTGTCGAGGAACCCTGGTTCGCTCGGCCGAACCGGCGCCAGCACGGGCAGTCCCGTCCCGGCGGCGACCGCCTCCACCGCCGACGGCTTCGGCTTGCGGCCGCGCCCGGCCGGCGCTGGTGGCCGGGTGATCACCGCGACTACGTCGTGTCGCGGTGAGTCCAGCAGCGCGCGAAGTGACGGCACGGCGGCCTCAGGCGTGCCGGCGAACGCCAACCTCACCGGCGCCGGCTCACAGGGCCAGGCCACCCGTCGGGTGCGGGCTGATCTTGACGGCCGGCACGGCCAGGCCCGACCACTCCGCATCGCGGATCGCTCGCATCGCGGCCTTGCGCGCGTCGGCGTCGAGCCGGTCGACGAACAGCACACCGTCGAGATGGTCGGTCTCGTGCTGGACGCAGCGGGCCAGCATCGCCGTTCCATCGACGGTCACCGGGTCGCCGAACATGTTCTGGCCGTGCGCGACGACGTGTGCCTTCCGGCGGCAGTCGAAGCTCAGCCCCGGGATAGACAAGCAGCCTTCGGGGCCGTCCTGCTCCTCGTCGCTCGGGTAGTGCAGGACCGGGTTGACCAGGTGGCCGGATTGCTCGTCGTCGATGTGGTACGTGAACACCCGCAGGCCCACGCCGATCTGCGGCGCGGCGAGGCCCGAGCCGGGCGCGTCGAGCATGGTCTCGGCGAGGTCCGTGACCAGGGTGCGCAGTTCCTTGTCGAAGTCCGTCACCGGCTCGGCGGGCGTGCGCAGCACCGGATCGCCGAAGAAGCGGATGCGCTGGATCGTCACCCGCCCAGCTTACGGAACCGCATTTGCACGTCGGCTCGCGAATTAGTTAGGATGGCTAACGAACGGAGGGGACGCCTTGGCGCATTCACTTGCACACGACCGGCGGATCGCGCTCTCGGTGACGACGGTCGGCATTCTCGCAGCAACACTGAACTCCTCGATCCTGCTGATCTCGCTGCCGGCGATCTTCAACGGCTTGGGGCTCGACCCGCTCGCCCCGTCCAACATCTCGTACCTGCTGTGGATGTTGATGGGCTACCTGCTCGTCACCGCGGTACTGGTCGTGACCTTCGGCCGCCTCGGTGACCAGTACGGCCGGGCCAAGCTGTTCAATCTCGGCTTCCTGATCTTCACGATCGCGTCCGTTGCGTGTGCGCTCGTCCCCAATACGGGTCCGGCCGGCGCGATCGAGCTGATCGCGCTGCGACTCGTCCAGGGTGTCGGCGGCGCGATGCTCACCGCGAACTCGACGGCCATCATCACCGATGCGTTCCCGCCCGACCGCCGCGGCTTCGCACTCGGCGTCAACCAGGTGGCCGCACTCGCCGGCTCCTTCATCGGACTCGTGATCGGCGGCCTGCTGTCCCAGTGGCACTGGCGGGCGGTCTTCTGGGTCAGCGTGCCCGTGGGCCTATGGGGCACCTGGATGGGCTACCGCACGCTGCACGACAAACCGCGCGATCGTTCGGCAAGGATCGTCGTCGACTGGTGGGGCAACCTCACGTTCGGGGTCGGCCTGATCGGGCTGCTGGTCGCCATCACGTACGGGTTGCAGCCCTATGGCAGCCACACGATGGGGTGGACGTCGCCCATGGTGCTGATCTGCGGGATCGGCGGAGTGGCGCTGCTCGTCGCGTTCTGCTTCATCGAGGACCGCGTCGCCGACCCGATGATCAACCTGCGGCTGTTCAAGATCCGCGCCTTCGCCGCCGGGCAGACGGTCAACCTGCTCGCGTCGATGTCCCGCGGTGGCCTGCAGTTCATGCTGATCATCTGGCTGCAGGGCATCTGGCTGCCGCTGCACGGCTACGCCTTCGTCGACACCCCGCTCTGGGCCGGCATCTACATGCTTCCGCTGACGATCGGCTTCCTCATCGCCGGTCCGGCCTCCGGCGCGATCTCGGACCGTTTCGGCGCCCGCGCCTTCGCCACCGGTGGCTTGCTGCTGACCGCCGTGACGTTCGCCGGGCTGATCGTGATCCCGGCGAACTTCAATTACGTGCAGTTCGCGACACTGCTGGCGCTCAACGGCATCGGGATGGGGCTGATGGCCGCCCCGAACTCCGCGGCGATCATGAACTCGGTGCCGGCGTCACAGCGCGGCGCGGCATCGGGCGTGCGGGCCACCGGCATGAACGCCGGCATGGTGCTCTCGATGGGTGGTTTCTTCACGCTGATGGCGATCGGCTTGGCCAGCCGGCTACCGGGATCGCTGTACAGCGGACTGACTCAGGCCGGTGTCTCGCCGGATGCCGCGCACACGATCGCCCACGTGCCACCGGTCGGAACGCTGTTCGCGGCGTTCCTCGGCGACAACCCGATCCGGCAGCTGATGCAGCAGGTCGACCCGGCTCAGCTACGTCCGGGCTCCGGCGTCGACGTGGCCAATCTCACCGGCCCGTCGTTCTTCCCGCACCTGATCTCGGGGCCGTTCATGCACGGCTTGCTGATCGCGTTCGGCGCGTCGATTCTGATGCTTCTGGTGGCGGCAGCGGCGTCGATGATGCGTGGCGGGCGGTTCGTCCACGCAGACGCCGGCGGCGAGGTACACCATGACACCGTGGGCGAGTCGCTCGCGCACGAGGGCGACGCGCTGGCGGTACCTGCGCTGCTGGACGACGAGGACTCGCTCAGCCGCTCCTGAGGGCTACCGGTCCGCGTCGACCGTCCCAACCGTCCCAACGGCGCCGAGCGCGTCCAGCCGCTTCTCGATGCGATCGAGCTGAGCATGCACGGCGCGCAGATCCCGGCGCGTGGTGAGCTGGCTGTCGAGTTCCACCTCACGCATCCGATCGATGAGCCAGGTGGCGAACGACGCCGAGACGGCGCCGATCAAGGCGATGCCGCCGACCATCAACCCGACGGCGACGAACCGGCCCTCGGTCGTGACCGGGTAGTGGTCCCCGTAGCCGACGGTGCTCATCGTCACGACCGCCCACCAGAGGGCATCACCGAAGGTGACGATGTTGGCGCCGGAGTGGCGCCGCTCGGCGTCGAGCACGGCCAGCGCGGCGCAGTACACCAGCAACACCGCGGCGCCGGCGACGTACACGATCACCTTGCCGCGCAGGGAGACGGCGGCCCGGCGGTTGAGCACGCGCAGCAACATCACGATGCGCAGCAGTCGCAAGGGCCGCAGCACTGGAAGCGCGATCACGGCGAGGTCCGCCAGGTGGCGCCACCAGTACCGCAGCCGCTCGTTGGCCAGCGCCACGCGACCGACGTAGTCGACGACGAACAGCAACCAGACGATGTAGTCGGTGGTGCGGCAGGCATCGTGCCAGGCCGAATCGAGCCGGGTGTCGAGCACGTCGAAGGAGTAGGCGACCAGGAAAATGACGGCAAGAACTGCCAGCGGCCACTCCGACCACCGCTCCCAGGCCGCGACGCGGGGACCGCCGACTCGCTCGCTCACTCGTGCAGTGTGCGGTACGAAGCCGCCGGGCCACAGGCCTGCCGCTCGAGCGCGTGTGTCGCCGGGGCGCGGTGCCTCAGCGCACGTCGAGCCTCAGAACAACTCGAGCGGGTCGAGGGCGATCTTGACAGGATCGCCCGCCTTGCGCGCCGACCGCGCGGCCGCGGCGGCTTTGAGCGCCGCCGCCAGCTCGGCACCGTCGCCGCGGCGGACCCGGACCAGGACCCGCTCGGTCTCGTTGCCCGTGGGCACCGGACCGATGACCTCCGCACCGCCCGGCAGCGCCGCGGTCGCCAGCAGCTCGGCGACGCCGGCCGGTGGGCCTGACAGGGACGCCATCCGAGTCGCGGGCGGGAATCCGACCTCGGCGCGTTCGGCCAGCTCGCGGGCGGCGAACCCCGCGGCATCCCACCGGATCAGGGCCTGGACGGCCGCCACGCCGGGGTCGGCGCCGACGACGATCCGTCCGTCAGCACGAACCAACGCCGCCGCGTTCAGCCAGCGGCGCAGCGTCTCCTCGGCCGCCCGAAGGTCGGCGCGGGAAAGCAGCGCCCAGCCGTCGAGCAGCAGCGCGGCGCCGTAGCCGTCGGCGGCCACCGGCTCGGCCCCCGGCGTGGCGACGACGAGCGCGGGCCGCGCGTCGACGGATGCCAGTACCCGGTCACCGCCGGACACGCGCACCTGGACGCCGGGAAAGGCTCGACCGAGTTCCTCGGCCGTGCGCCCGGAGCCGGTTACGCTGGCGCGCATCCGCCGCCCGCCGCACGTCGGGCAGGTCCAGTCCCCCGCCGGGCGCCCCCACCCCCCGCAGGCCGGGATCGCGTGCCCCGACGATGCGGCGAGCGGTCCGCCGCAGTTCGGGCAGCGCGCCGGGGTGCGGTCGCGGACGCAGGCCAGCGACGGTACGTACCCGCGCCGCGGCACCTGCACCAGGACCGGGTGGCCCGCGGCCAGCGCATCGCCGGCGGTCCGCCAGGCGAGGCTGGGCAGCCGGGCGGCCGAAGCCGCGGGGTCACGTGCCTGCTCGACGTCGTCGCCAGTGGCGGCGACCCGTGGCGCCACGCGCCGCAGCACGCTCCGATCGGCTGCGATCTCGTGGGCCCAGCTGGACTCGACGAGCTGCTGCGCCTCGGCGGTGCGGGCATGTCCCGCGACGAGCAGCGCGGCGCCACTCAACGAGGACCGCAGCACCAGCACGTCCCGGGCATGCGGATACGGTGCGCGCGGCTCGGCGTGCAGGTCGTCGCCGTCGTCCCAGATCGCCAGCAGGCCCGGGTCGGTGACGGGCGCGTAGGCCGCCCCTCGGGTGCCGATCACCGCGCGCACCAGGCCCCGCCGGACCGCCAGCCACCGCCGGTAGCGTTCCGCGGGTCCCAGATCCGCCGACAGTGCGACGTGCCGGCCGGAGCCGAGCGTCGCGGTGAAGGCCACGTCGAGACGAGCCAGGTCGCGTGCGTCCGGAACCACGACGACGGCGCCCCGTCCGGCCGCGAGTGCGGCCTGCGCCGCCTCGGCCAGCC
>JAODNL010000207.1 GCA_025465405.1 Pseudonocardiales bacterium
GACCGGGGGCGTCACCTGATGACACGACGGCAGCGGCACCGGACGATGGGTCCGAGCTGGCACCGGACGAGGCGTCCGAGCTGGCACCGGACGAGGCGTCCGAGCTGGCACCGGACGAGGCGTCCGAGCCGGCACCGGTCGCGCCGCTGACCGACCCGGTCGACCTGTCGGCCGCGATCGAGGCGATCCTGTTCGTCGTCGAGGCGCCGGTATCGGTGTCCTCGATCGCGGCCGCGCTGCAGCAGCCCGTCGACACGGTGCAGGCGGCGATCGAGGCGCTGCGGGCCGGCTACGACGAGCGTCAGGCAGGGATCGAGTTGCGGCACGTGGCCGGGGGAGTGCGCCTTTACACCCGACCCTCCGTGGCGGCGCAGGTCGAGGTGTTCCTCCAGGACGGTCAACGCAGCCGGCTCACCCAGGCCGCGCTCGAGACGCTGGCGGTTATCGCCTACCGGCAGCCGGTGACCCGGTCGCGGGTATCGGCGATCCGCGGTGTCAACGTCGACGGCGTTGTGCGGACCCTGACCTCGCGCGGCCTGATCGTCGAGGTCGGCTCGGACCCCGAGACCGGCGGGGGGCTCTACCGGACGACTGACCTGTTCCTCGAGAGGATGGGGCTGCAGACATTGACCGAACTTCCGTCTCTAGCTCCGCTTCTGCCTGAGCTTGACGGCCTTGATACCGATGAACTCTGAACCTGAGAGTGAGTCGAATTCAGGTTCATCGTCGATGCCTGATGGGATCCGGTTGCAGAAGGTGCTTGCTTCGGCCGGCATCGGGTCGCGGCGCACGTGTGAGCAATTGATCGCCGAAGGTCGGGTCAGCGTCAATGGCCAGGTCGTCGATGCGATGGGCACCAGGGTGGATCCGGCGACCGCGATCATCCACGTCGATGGCGCGCGCATCAACGTCCGCGACGACCTCGTCTACTTGGCGCTCAACAAGCCCCGAGGCGTCCTGAGCGCGATGTCGGACTCTCGCGGCCGCCCGACGGTCGGCGACCTGGTCGCCGACCGTCCCGAGCGCCTCTTCCACGTCGGCCGGCTGGACGGCGACAGCGAAGGGCTGCTGCTGCTGACGAACGACGGAGACCTGGCGCACCGGTTGATGCACCCCACCTTCGGGGTGGCCAAGACCTATCTGGCCACAGTGCCTGGACCGGTGCCAAAGGAGGTTGGGCGGCGGCTGCGGGCCGGGGTGACTCTTGAGGACGGCCCGGCCCAGGTAGACCGATTCCGGGTCGTGCAGTCACACGAGGCACGCGCCATCGTCGAGGTGGTGCTGCACGAGGGGCGCAACCACATCGTCCGCCGGCTGCTGGCGGAGGTAGGTCACCCGGTCGAACGCCTGGTCCGGACCGCCATCGGCCCGGTGCAGCTGGGCGGACAGCGCGCCGGCACGATGCGGGAACTGACGCGCACCGAACTCGCCGGGCTTCACCATCTTGTCGATAAACCGGTATAAGTCCAAGTCGTTCTAGCGATTAAGCTGCTTAACTCCAGATCGTCTCATCGCTGAAGGCTGAGTGTCTCGTCCAGCGATTGAGCTTTGACGATATGTCGATACGTCCGCGCTGGCGCACAGCTGGATGGCACCTGGGCTGACGACCTGACCGTCGCTACCTCGCACCGGCCTCCGAGCCGCGTGACCGCACACGCCGATGTATCGATATGTCGAGACGACCCTCGCCGGCGCTCTACTGACGCGCCGCCTGTTCGGTCGTTCTCTTGTCGATACAGCGTGGCATCGATCTGGCTCTTCATCGATTCATGGTTACGACGTTGAATATCTAAAGCGGTGGCGCGGCATATCGCCGCATCGCTCTACTGACAAGATGACCAGACAATCTCGTCGCGAGAACGGAGCGCCGGCCAGTGGCGGTACGAGCAATTCGAGGCGCGATCCAGGTCGAGGCCGACGACCGGGAGGCGATCCTGAACGGTACGTCGGAGCTCGTTACGGAGGTGATGCGCCGTAACCAGATCGCACCGCAGGATCTGATCAGCATCATCTTCACCGCCACCGCTGATCTCACCGCGGAGTTTCCGGCGTACGCCGCCCGGCTGATGGGCCTGAACGACGTGCCGTTGCTCTGCACCACCGAGATTGCCGTCCCCGGGTCGATGCCGAGGGTGCTGCGCCTGCTGGCCCACGCCGAATCGGAGCGTGAGCGCGCGGAAATCAGGCATGTCTATCTCGGCGGCGCCGCCGCACTGCGGACCGACCTGCCGCAGTAGACCAGCCCCTGCCGCAGTAGACCAGCCCCTGCCGCAGTAGGCCAGCCCTGCCGTTGATCGTGAGATCGTCACACGATGATCGCAACGACATGCGGTGCAGAATTAGCCGCCACGTCGGCCGATCGTCCATGCCGGCGCGCACCCCAGTCGGCATTCCGTATCCTCATACTGCCCGCTTCGCCCGCGGCGACCGGCCGGACCGCCATCTCGCCGAGCCTCCTGCCGGGCGTGTCGTCGGAGCAGCGGAGTCCGAGCCGTCGCGCAAGCCGACCGCAGGTCCGCATGCTGAGGAGTTGTGTCCGTGACGTCGCACGATGCGCCCGATCCCGCCCGTGACGTCGCCGCCGACGACGCGTTCGCTGGCGTCGTGGCGATGGACGGTCCGTCCGGAACCGGAAAGTCGACGGTTGCCCGCCGGCTGGCGGTGCGGCTGGGCGCACGCTATCTGGACACCGGCGCCATGTACCGCGCCGCAACACTCGCGGTGCTGCGCAGCGGTGTGGCCCAGACCGACGACACTGCCGTTACCGCGGCGGTAGCCGGCAGCCGTATCGACATCTCGACAGATCCACGGCATCCGGCGACCCGGCTCGACGGCGAACCCGTCGACGGCCCGATCCGATCGGCCGAAGTGACCGCGGCCGTCAGTGGTGTCTCGGCGATCCGGGCGGTGCGGGCTCACCTGGTGGCCGCACAACGCCAGTTGATCGGTGCTGGGGGAATCGTCGTCGAGGGTCGCGACATCGGTTCGGTGGTCTGCCCCTCGGCCGCACCGAAGATCTACCTCACCGCGAGCGCCGAGACGCGAGCGCGCCGTCGCGCGGGCGAACTCGGTGCCGGGACCGACGTCGCGGCCGTGGCGGCCGACATCGCCCGCCGGGATCGGCTCGACAGCAGCCGCGCCGCGAGCCCGTTGGCGCAAGCGTCGGACGCGATCGAGATCGACACCACAAATCTAGAAATCGATGAGGTGGTAAATCGCCTTGTCGACATTGTCCGCCGAACGGCACCTCACGCGTAAGTCCCAAATCGAGCGCTCTCCCGACCGCCGGCCGCTCACCCGGCGCTATGTGGCCGCTACCACCGGGCGCATCCGGGCGGCTCTCGCCGAGTCGGTGGACGCCGTCCACGACACGCATACCCATGAAGCGGAAGGATCGGTCACGTGACCCACCCCGGAGCAACGCCATGACCGATCAGGATCGCCCGCCGGTACCGGACGAGGCGAGCGTCGCGCCGGTCGTCGCGGTCGTTGGCCGGCCGAACGTGGGCAAGTCGACGTTGGTCAACCGGATCCTCGGCCGGCGCGAGGCCGTCGTCCAGGACGTTCCGGGCGTGACGCGCGACCGGATCGCCTACGACGCGCTCTGGGGCGGCCGGCGGTTCACGCTCGTCGACACCGGGGGTTGGGAGCCTGATGCCCGCGGCCTGCAGGCGATGGTGTCCGCGCAGGCCCAACGCGCTGTCGCCACCGCGGACCTGGTGCTGTTCGTCGTCGACGGACGAACCGGTGCCACGGAAACCGATCTGACTGTCGCGCGGACGTTGAGACGATCGAAGCGCCCAGTGCTGCTTGCCGTCACCAAGATCGACGACGACCGGGCCGAGCCGGAGACGGCCGAGCTCTGGTCACTCGGGCTCGGCCAGCCGTATCCGGTCAGCGGGCTGCACGGTCGGGGGAGCGGCGACCTGCTCGATGCCGTACTGGATGCACTGCCCGACGCACCGCCCGACGTCGACACCGAGGGCGGCCCGCGGCGAGTCGCGCTCATCGGCCGGCCCAACGTCGGAAAGTCCAGCCTGCTCAACAAGCTGACCGGGGAGCAGCGGTCGGTCGTCGACGCCGTCGCGGGCACGACGATCGACCCCGTCGACAGCCTCGTCGAACTCGGTGGCGAGATCTGGCGGTTCGTCGACACGGCCGGGCTGCGCCGGCGGGTCAACCAGGCCAGTGGCATGGAGTACTACGCCAGCCTGCGGACCGCGGCGGCCATCGAAGCCGCGGAGGTTGCCGTCGTCCTGCTGGATGCCTCCGAGTCGATCAGCGAACAGGATCAGCGGGTTATCGCTGAGGTCATCGACGCCGGTCGCGCGCTGGTGCTCGCCTTCAACAAGTGGGACCTGCTCGACGAGGACCGCCACGACCAGCTCGAGCGCGAGATCAGCCGCGAACTCGCCCGGGTCGCGTGGGCGCCGCGGGTCAACCTGTCGGCCCATACCGGCCGCGCGGTGGACAAGCTCGCGGCCCAGCTGCGCGTGAGCCTCGCCTCCTGGGATCGGCGTATCTCGACGGGTCGTCTCAACAGCTGGCTCACGGATGTGGTGGCCGCCACACCGCCGCCGCCTCGCGGCGGTAAGGCGCCACGCGTGCTGTTCGCGACTCAGGCCGATACCCGCCCGCCACGGTTCGTCCTGTTCACCACAGGCTTTCTGGAAGCGGGATACCGGCGCTTCCTCGAACGCCGGCTGCGGGAGGACTTCGATTTCACCGGCACGCCGATCGAGATCTCGGTGCGGGTGCGCGAGAAGCGCGGCGCCCCGTCGCGGTGAGCCGGCACGAGCGGCGCATTCCATCGGTCCGGCTGCGATAGGGTTACCGCCGGTCATTCACGACCGGGACGTGGCGCAGCTTGGTAGCGCACCTGACTGGGGGTCAGGGGGTCGTGGGTTCGAATCCCGCCGTCCCGACCCGTTACCGGATCGTCCTCGCGCCGCGCGTGCGCGTCGGCGGCGCCTGGCGAGGAGGCATCGTGTCGGCACCCTCGGACGCGGCCACCGAGATGTCCGGGGCCGATCGGATCGTCACCCTTCCGAATGCGCTCAGCGTGCTGCGGCTGTTCGGTGTCCCGCTGTTCCTCTGGCTGCTGCTCGGGCCGCACGCCGACGGATGGGCTCTGGGTGTCCTCGCCGTGTCCGGCTTCACGGACTGGGCCGACGGGGTCTTGGCCCGACGCCTGAACCAGGCGAGTCGCTTCGGAGCGCTGCTCGACCCGCTCGCCGATCGGCTGTACATCGTCGCGACCTTGGTCGGGCTGGTACTGCGGCACGTGATTCCGCTCTGGCTGGCGATCGTCATCGTCGGCCGCGACGTCGTCCTGTCCGGCGCGCTGGCGGCGCTGCGCCGTCGCGGGTACGGCCCGCCCGCCGTGCATTACCTCGGCAAGGCGGCGACGTTCTGCTTGCTGTACGCGTTCCCGCTGCTGCTGGTCGGCACTTACCACGGCACCGTGCCGGACATCGCCCGCCCGATCGCCTGGGCGTTCACGATCTGGGGCACCGCGCTCTACATCTGGGCTGGACTCGTCTACCTCAACCAGGCGGTGCAGTTGCTGCGGAGTCCACCGCGATGAGCGACCCCCGGCCAGCCTCGACCACTTTGACGACTCAGCTCCTTGTCGACTTAGTGACGAATACTCTCGACCCCGGGTACGAGGCCGCGGCTCGCCGCCGCGGCCCGACACCTGGCCGGCGCTGGTACGACCGGCCGGCGGTGATCGTCGGATGTCTGCTGATCGGCTTCACGCTGGTGGTCGCCTACGTCCATACCCATCGCAGCGCCCCGGCGACGGCCAAGGTGCACAACAGCCTGGTGGCGCGGGTGCGCTCGGCTCAGCGCACGGACGACGCGCTGGCCAAGCAGGCGCAGCAGCTCGACTCGGCGCTGACCAAGCTGCGCGACCAGGCGCTGTCCGGCGGCGCGCTCGCAAGTCAGCTGGACAAGGCCCAGCTGCTGGCCGGTCAGATAGCAGTGCGCGGTCCAGGATTGGAGGTCGTGTTGAAGCAGCCCCCGCCCGCGTCGAGCACGCCCCAACCCGGGCGCGGCGGGTCCACGCCCATCACGGCGACGAATATCCTCACCGATCGTGATGTGCGTAGCGTCGTCAACGAACTGTGGGCCGACGGCGCAGAGGCGATCTCGGTGAACGACGTGCGGCTGACACCGACATCCGCGATTCGATTCGCCGGACAAGCGGTGCTCGTGGATCTGCAACCGATCACGTCGCCCTACACGATCCGCGCCATTGGCGGCGCCAACGACCTCGCTACGGGATTCGCGGCGAGCGCGGTGGCCAGCCGCTACCACACGCTGGCCAGCGCGGCCGGCATCGACTTCACGTTTACGGAGAAGGACACGCTCACTCTGCCCGGCAGCGCCGCGGTCACCCCGCGCTTCGCGCACTCGCCGACACCGACACCGAAACCGACGCCGACACGGTCAACTCGATGATCGCCGCACTCGCACTCGTCGCCGGAATCGTCGTCGGGCTCGTCCTGCGGCCGACGGTCCCGACCTGGATGGAGCCCTATTTGCCGATCGCGGTTGTCGCCGCATTGGACGCCGTCTTCGGCGGGATACGGGCCCGGCTCGACGGCATCTTCGACGCCAAGGTGTTCGTCGTCTCCTTCGTGTCCAACGTCGTCGTCGCGGCGCTGATCGTGTTCCTCGGTGACAAACTCGGTGTCGGCAGCCAGCTGTCGACCGCAGTGGTCGTGGTGCTGGGCATCCGCATCTTCGGCAACGCCGCGGCCATCCGCAGGCACCTCTTCCGGGCATGACCCAGCGCACGCCGGCCGAGGGCACGCCGGCCGAGGGCACGCCGGCCGAGGGCACGC